>CALMWJ010000226.1 GCA_937873525.1 uncultured Peptococcaceae bacterium
AAATTTCTCCGTATAACTGAAAAGGTATAAAAGGAATATGATCGGTAAATCATCGATTCCGGGGGTGTCTTTGATGAAGGAATCCATAAAAGCCAGATATAAGAACCCCAGCAGCACGATGACGGCGGCGGTGATCCTGAACGCATTTCTCAAAAAACGCAGCAGTGCCCTGGTCAACCGCTCATTCTTCTCGGCGATCGAATGATAAAGGCGGTAGGTCACAGCAACCTCAACGCCAAAATCCGCCAGGGAAAAGACCGAAAGAATATTGATAAACAAGCTGTTGACGCCCAGGTACTCCATGCTCATGGTTTTTATGAAAACCGTCCGGCAGATAAATGCCAGAACAGCAACGAGAAATTGGCAGACAACCTCAACGGTTGAATTGCGTATGCTATTCAGGGTTCGGCCGGAGCTCTCAGTCATGGGTTGATCCTTCCGTTCTCTTATTGAACCGTTTGACGAACCAGGCAATGGCCATCAGCGGGATGGAGGTGTGTTCTCTTCATGGGCCCTTCCGGATATTTGGGAATTCAAGGCCATACTGCAGTAGATCACGATCATGACCATGGCTTCGATCCCGTTCGAAAAAATACGTCCAAACTGGGCGCGGAAAAGGAACACGATGGCCGGCATCATGAAAATCAGGGCCCTTTTGCACTTGGGAATATGCCGCACCGCATTCCTATAAAGGGCTATAAAAAATCCGGCCACACAGATAAATCCCAATAAGCCCCACGTTACAAGAACTTCCTGGATCGCGTTGTGAATCGAATTCGGCGCCCTGCATTTATCCACATAATTCTGCATTCCAACCCCCGTGAGAAAGATGCCGGGATCGCTCAGATAGACTCGATTGTAGATTGCAAATATACTGAAACGGCCATTGGATAAATCCGCCAGCTGCATTTTCTTCATAAAGGTAGCATAAGCCCCGCTCAGAACGGTATGGATCAGGATCAGTGCGACCAGGACAAAAACTGAGGTGATCAAGACGGCCTTAAATAATTTTTTAGGACTCTTCACAGAAAAAAGTATGCTGATCAGGAGACAGAAGATCGATGAAAAAACCGCCCCCCGGGAAGTCGCCATAAATCCCATGGCAAACCCGGTCACAAGGATAAAAGTCATGATCAGCTTATTCCCCTGATTGGTAAGAAGCAGCAGCATTGAAATCGCAACAGTGATCGTGGAAAAGATCCCCATATCATTATTGCCTGCAAAGATCCGTGTGCCCTCAGCGCCCTCGAGGACGTTTCTGCCCAGGGTCGTTCCCATTTCAAAAAATTTATCAATGGAGCCTGTCTGTCCGATCATAAAAACAGAAAACAGGACCAAAACCATATAACCCAGCAAATACATTTTTAAGATAAACCGATAATCATAGTCTTCTTCCGTATCCAGAAAAAGCAGGGTCATCAGCAGGATCATGATCACGGGCCTGAGAAATCCCCATAACGTGTCTTCAGGGCTGAAAATGGTATGGACCGCCTCAATAAAGACAATGACAAACGGGAATATGATCGAATGTCCAATCGTGATCTTTGAGCTTTTAAAAAAAATAAATAGCAGGGCGATGTACTCGATCGTCACATAGGGGATCCCGATGCTTAAGGGCGTGATAAACGCGAGAAACGCAAGGATCTGGTTCCGGTCGCCGACGAGAAAAATCAGAGCAGACGCTGCGATAATCAGCAGTTTAGGAACCGGAAGCCCCGCCATATCTCTTAACATCAGGGAAAGCGTGAACAGACCGATCAGGCATGAAAAGAGAAAGTATCCGTGTTCTGCTTTTTCAAAGCTTCGCAGGCCAATTTTCTGCTGCAAACAGGTATTCATGAACACTCCCCCCCTTCTGAAGGCATCGGGCTTCAGCGGATCATTCTTCAATGATCCGTATGGCCTGCCTTCTGCATCGTTCGTAAGAAAAATCGGCCGCTCGCTCCTTTGCCTTGGCAGCATACGCATCAGCCAGCGCCTGATCATTCAATACACAGTACAGGGCTTCTGCCAAGTTTTTTTCGCCATCCTCAAAAACCTCGGGATCATAATTCTCATCGATGTTCAGAGGCGGCACCAGAAGACCATAATCCGCATATTGGATCGAGTCGGGCGATCCGGAAAAGGTGTTTTTCTTGAGAATCTCCCCGGGACCGGTCAAGCAGTCCGCGGCAACTACGGGTATACCGCAGGCCATGGCTTCAACCAAAGCATTGGGAAAGCCTTCGGATACTGAAGACAGTACAAAAACCTTGCTCTTGGCACAATATTTGTATGGATTCTCGTGGAATCCCAAAAGCACCACTTCATCTTCCAAGCCCAGGTCCCGAACCAGCTTCTGGAATTTTGCCCCTCGCTGCTCAAAATCAGGTCCGATATGCAGCAGCTTGACGTGATCCATCCTTTTTTTTAGTAACGCCAATGCTTTCAGAAGATGCCAATAGCCTTTTTCCTTTCGGAAAGCGCCGACCGTCACGATCACCTGGTTTCCCGCAAGCCAGGCATCCAGCTCGGTTGCTTCCCGGCTGACCGCTTGGATTTCGTCAAGATCATAGGCATTATACAGAACGTCGATCCTGTCCGTGCCCATCCGCAGGATCTCCTTCAGCGCTTCCGCCATGACCTGGCTCACACAGACCACCTTGCCGCTTCGCTTAAGCAGGGATCGGAACACAACGGCTTTGAGGCCTTGTCCCTGGACCTTCCGTACACTCTGATATCCCCTTATCGAAACAAGGGTCTTGCATTGCGGTGTGCCGGACAGAAGGTTGATGACATTGGCTGCATCGCCAAAGCTCAAGGACGCAAAAGGCTTGTAATCTTTAATGAATGCCCTGTATCGGTCCACCCTTTTGAAGGTCAGGGAATACTTATTGTATCGATTGGTCTTGACCTCCGGATCGTCCAGCAGCAAATGTTCACACTCGATCGGGTATATGATGTCCTGGTCATTGAAAAGAATCAGCATCAGGTCGTAGCGGTCTTTGAGGATCTGGATCAGCCTTGAAATAAAACGAGCCTGCCCGCCGCCCCAGATGTTGGTCGTAAAGAGGAAGATTCGTTTTTTCATTATGCCTCACGCTCGCTCCGCCTCAGGATCCGTTCCCGGGTCCTGAGAAAATACACCACGGCATGTCCGAACAGGCTGCGGGGCACCGTATAGGCGTACATCTTTGTCCATGCACCGCCAAAGCCCCTTTTAAATTGATTGATGCCGCGAAGGCTCTCTAGGGTGGAGTAGCCGCCCCAATCATATCTCTGATAACCGATGTTTTTAAAAGCGACCATGTCCTTCCAATGCAGCAAGCAATTGGCATGACTGTTGATTTTTTGCTGTTCTTCATCGAGATTGCGGAATACAGAGGCTGAGGCATAGAGCCTGGCGACCGTTCCGTTGGCAAGGTAAGCATGATAAATGATCCGTTCGCCGTGATGCTTGGCGCAGGTGATGACCATCATTCCAGCGTCCACATGGGCTTCCAAAATCATCATCTTCTTCTTGAGGCGCGGCGACCCCTGCATCGAATCCACGAAGGAATTGTAGAATTCCGAAAAGTCCTTCAGGAGTGACGGGTTTTGCTTGATGTATTCGGCATCAAAAAACTCGATGAGGATGTCCTCTTTCTCACCCTTTTTGATCTTTGCTCTTGTGTTGTGCTCGATGGCTTTGAACATGTCTTCCTCAGAAGCCAGCAAATCCGACAGCAAGGTCTGCCCGTCTCTCAATATTATGTTATTTCCGTATCCTTCGGGCGGATTTCCCATGCCTCCATACATGACGATGTCGCAATTTTTGACGTCTTTTTCCTCTTCTTTGACAAACCAAACCTCATTCATTCGGATCCCGAATTTTTGAAGATATCGGATCACCGCCATAGGAACGCCTCCTTTCAAAGGTTTTGACTGCTGGATAGCTATTGCTCGATAATTCTTATGATCTTTTCTTTGAATGCCGCGTAGGAAAAATCAGCGGCTCTCTCCCTTGCCTTCTCGGCATAATGCTTTGCCATGGCTTGGTCCCGCAGCAGCATGTCTGCGGCTTCCGCCAGCATCTGGTCGCACGCTTCAATGTTGCCGGGGTCATAATCCTCTCTGCCGGTCATCGCCGGCACCAGGATTCCAAAATCGCCCAGTTCGATGCCCCCGGTTGCCTTTGTATGATAATCATTCGACAATATTTCCCTGGGTCCTGTCTTGCAATCCGCGGCAATGACCGGTATTTGGCAGGCCATCGCCTCCACCAGCGCATTGGGAAAGCCTTCGGTAATGGAGGACAGGAGGAACATTTGACTGCGCGCCATGTACTGATAGGGATTGTCGCGATAACCAAGGAAACGGATCTCCGTTCCAAGTCTTAGATCTTCCGCCAGTTTTTTAAGCTTCACGCCGTAGCCGGAATAATCCGGGCCGACGTGGAGCAGCTTCAGCTCCGGATGCTTCTTTTTCAGCAATGAAAAAGCTTTGATCAGATGCCAGTAACCTTTGACCGGCGCCAGGGTCCCGACGGTGATGAGCACCGTCTTCCCTGTAAACCACGCCTCCATTTCTGTTGGCTGTTCCGCCAGGGTTTTGATCTCCACCGGATCATAGGCATTATAAAGCACATCGATTCTGTTCTTCGCCTCCGGAATCATATCCGCCAGTTCATCGGCCATCGCCTGGCTGACGCAAATGATCTTCCCGGCCTTGCGGATCAGCAATCGGTCCGCAACCCCCATCCCCCTTCTTAACCGGAGCAGGCTTTCATAGCCTCTGAGAGAAACGATCGACGGACAGAGCCCGGCGCAGGCGGCCACATTGACGATGTTGGCGCCATGGCCAAAGCTGAGGGAGGCAAAGGGCCGGTCTTTTTTTATAAGTTCCCTGACCTTGCGAATCCTCCTTAGAACCATGATGAGCTTGCTCAGCACGGGATTGCCCTCGCGGGAAGGCAGGTCCAGACTGTAGAATTCACATTCGAGAGGGTAATTCATGATGGTTTGGTCGAACAACACAACCCTGATTTCATAGGTCTCCTTCAGGATGGACGTGAGCCGGGAAACCACCCGTTCCTGTCCGCCGGAATACATCGCCGGAACCATTAAATGGATGCGTTTCTTCTCCATTTTACGCGCCTCCCCGTAGAAGGGGGATGTTTTTGAATTTTCGTTGAATCATCTTAAGCGTCGCACGGGTCGAAAAACACCATCGCACGAAAAGATTGAGCAACTTTTTTAGGATGCAGTCCGCCGTCCTGGCCGCCGCCTCTTCAAAGGAAATCACGTCCCTCTTGTATTCAGAAAGAAAGGCTTCAACCCTTTCAAAGTCCTTATCCCTCATGGTATTGGGATGCAGGCATATGGTAAAGATTCCAAAAGGCATCGGCAGCGGCCTGGCCATGATTTGAGGAACGAAGGTCATCCCATGCTTCCGATAGGGATACAATCCAAACCCATCGGTGACGGTTTGGATCCCGTGGGCGGCCAGCACCTTCAGGGTCGTCTTGTCGAAGGTGTGCGCCGGAGCCATAAACGCCGCGATCTGAAGGCCATGGTCCTCAAGGATTTTTTTTCCCAGCGATATCTTGCGGTCCTGCTCAGCTTCGCTGAGCCCGGCAAACTCAGACCGCTCATGAGTTTTTAAAATTCCGCCTTTGTTTGAGCAATACACATGGTCATAGCCGTGCAATGCGATCGCCCACCCCTTATCCCTTTGGAGGTTTTGGACCATAAGCCAGAAGCTGTCTTCTTCCATCCGGCTGTCCTTCCCATAACCAGCAAGCTTAGGGTCCCGGTTGCAAGGGATAACGCCGATGATCGGTTGAACGTCGTACTTGTCCAGGATGCTTTGGATCTTCTGAAAATTTGCGAGGTTCATGTCAAAGGAGACGTCATCCAATCGAAAAACATAGTTTGCTTTTCTCATAACAGCACCTCGCGGTCTTTCTGCGTTGTGGCGTGAAGGTAGAAATCCTGCAGCTCCATGGCGACGGTTTTCGCATCGAAGCCGGCAGCGGCGATGGCTTCGGTCATGTCCTGTCTGGGTTGGTCCTCGGCCGTCAGGATTTGATCCGCCCAGATCGCAGCCGGTTCCTCCAAGCTGATAAAGGCGGCTAAATCGGTGATCCCTGCTTCCCCGGAAATGGCGCTTGAAATAAAGCAGCGGAGTCCGGATGCCTGGGCTTCGATCACCGAACCCGGAAGACCTTCATAATGGGAAGGAAAGACAAACACATCCATGGCCGAGAGCAGCGCCGGGATGTCGGACCGTTCACCAGTAAAAAAGACTTTATCGGCGACGCCTAAGACACCGGCCCGGCGTGCCATTTCCTCTTTTAACGGACCGTCCCCCACCAGCAGCAGCACAGCCTCCTCCTTCCTCAGGGAAATTTCTTTGAAGATCTCCAGGAGGAAGGTGTGGTTTTTGGCGTATCTGAATTTTCCCACATGCCCTGCGACCCATCGGTTTTCAAGACCCAGTTCCTTGCGGATCCGGAATCTGTCCTCCTGTGAAAAACGAAATCTCGAGGCATCAATGGCATTGTTGATGATCCGCACCTTGCCCGCCCGTACATTTCTTTTTCCAAAAACGTATTCGGCGGCCGGAACCGAACAGGCAAAATAATGGGTTGCAAGGTATTTCAAAGGTCGGATCATCAGTGTGGTGATCAAGCCTTTGAAATTTTTTTCGGAAGCGCTGCTCCTGGCATGGGCGATCCGGACCTTGACACCGTTCTTTCTGGCAATCCAGTGGTACAGGATGCCGTAACTGATCAAATGGCCATGCAGGATACGGTACTCCGGATGCGTCCGGAACAGTCGGCCGGCCGTCCGGATATACTGCAGAATATTGAAGGGGCCCAGTCTGGGCCAGCTGAAGATTTGGCCGCCCAGTTCCCGGATTTCCTGATCATAATAGCCGGGCTTTTTCATGTGGACTACAAAATCAAATTGAACACGCCGCCGATCCATGCGCCGGTATAAATCCATGATTCTCGATTCGGCGCCGCCCAGGTTCATTTCAGTGAAAATATGCAGAACACGCACCGGTCCGCTCATAGCTCACACTCCTGCCCGAGATACTTTCTGTACCAGGCCGCCGCCGCCTCAAAGCCCCGATCGAAGGACCAGGATGGGTCATAGCCCAGCAGCCGCCGCGCCTTGGATATATCGGCTAAGGAATGACGTATGTCGCCCTCCCGCTCCGGCCCGTACACCGGATCGATCCGGACGCCGAAGGTTTCGCACATTTTTCGGTAGACCTCGTTTAGGGTAAACCGCTGTCCATAGGCGATGTTGAACGCCTCCCCGCAGGCCTCCGCCGGCGCCAGACATGCTTTAAGATTGGCTTCAATCACATTTTCTATGTAAGTGAAATCCCGGCTTGTTTCTCCATCGCCGAATATGGTCGGTGCTTCTCCGGCCAGCAGCTGCCTGGCAAAAATCGGAATCACAGCCGCATACTGGGAGTGGGGGTCCTGTCTGGGCCCGAATACATTGAAATAGCGAAGTCCAATGCAATCCAGATGATAGAGCTGAGTATAGAGCTGTCCATAGAGCTCGTTCACACATTTGGTCACCGCATAGGGCGATAAAAGCCGTCCCTCCTCGCCTTCGATTTTCGGCAGCTGGGCGGCATCCCCGTAAACGGATGACGAGCTGGCATAAACCACTCTTCGGACACTGCCGGAGCACCGGGCTGCCTCAAATAGATTCAAGGTGCCCTGAATGTTGTTCTTCTCATAAATGAGTGGGAATTTGACGGAACGCGGCACAGAGCCCAGCGCCGCCTGGTGAAGCACATAGTCCGCACCCTCGCAGGCTTTGCGGCAGACTTCCCCATCACAGATATCGCCTTCGATCAGCTCAAACCTGGGTGAATCGGCGCATGCTGCCAGATTGTCTCGTTTTCCTGCCGCAAAATTATCCATGGCCCGGACTCGGACCCCTAAACGCAGAAGCGCTTCGGTCAGATTGGACCCGATGAAGCCGGCGGCGCCGGTGACAAGAAAAGTCATCTTTTCGTGAAAACGAATCGTATCATACCCCATTGCAGCCCCTTCTTTCATTTCAACTCGGCAGCAAACCCATGGCAGTCAAAAGAACCCGGTTGACCTCCCTCACATCGAAGCGTTCACGGCAGATGCGCAGGCTTTCCTGCCCCATGCACCGGCCTTCTTCCGGGTGCTGGATCATCCATGCCATTTTCCCGGCAAGCTGCTTCGAGTCACGCACCGGCACCAGCCAGCCATTGATCCCGTTCCTGACGGTTTCCCGGCAACCCGGCGCGTCGGTGGTGATTACCGGCCGGCCTACGGCCAAGGCCTCCAGCGCTGACCGGGATGTTCCCTCACGATAAGAGGGAAGAACAAATACGGAACATGCCTCTAAATAGGGCCTGACGTCGGTGGTAAAACCCAGGAGCTCTACAGTGCCATCCGCTTCAAACGGCGCCAATTCCTCGGCACTGACCGCCATCGGGTTGGTTTCCAGGGCACCGAGAACCAGGAACTGGGCGGAGGGATAATCCTTTTTTACCAGCCGTGCTGCTTCCAGATATTCCATCAGCCCTTTATCTCTGAGCAGCCTTCCCACGAATAGAAAAACCGGTTCTGCCGGGGCAGGCCGCGGGCAAAAGCGTATCATATTGACGCCGGAGCCATGGACAAGGATCGCTTTGGACCGTCTGACAAGATGGCGTTTTGCAAAATCATCGGCGTCGTCCGCGTTTTGAAAAAAGACTTTCCGGCAGCAGGCAAGGGCCGCTCTATATTGGGAAACCAGAATCCACCGGATCACGGCGCCCTTCAGCCCCTTAAGCTGAAAGATCGATCCCAGTCCGGCGATCATACCGTAAATCTCATGGACACCGGCCAATTTCGCTGCCAGGCATCCATAGGCGAGCGCTTTAGCTTGATAAGCAAACAAGAGGTCCGGCTTTTCTTTACGAAACATGCGATATAGGCTGAAAAAGGACCTGATATCCTTAAAGGGATTGAGACCGGTCCGCTCGATGGGAACCGAGATATACCCAAATCCCTGTTGCTGAAATGCCTCGGACCAATCCGTCTCGTCTTCCGGAGCCGCCGCGACGATATGATGGCCCAGCTCCGCCATGGCTGCCATCATATCGCCCCGGATATTCAGAAGAGAATAGGCGTTGGTTGAAAGCACAACGATTTTTTTCATAAGTATTTCTCCATCCGAAGATCATTTTTCAGAGGCGGAAGAGGTATCCGACCGTACGCCTGCGGCATTTTCCCGATGAAGCGCTGCTCTGGCGGTTTCCATGAGGATCCTCAGGTCCAGCAGAAGCGAATAGCTGCTGATATACATCAGATCATACTGCAGTTTCCCCTCCACCGTGGTGCTGTATTTGCCCAGAACCTGGGCCAGGCCGGTGATTCCGGGCTTCATCAGCATCCGGTAACGGTAGAAAGGTATGGTTTCCAAATAACGATTGACAAAGAACGCTCTTTCCGGCCGGGGCCCCACGATGCTCATATCCCCTTTGATCACATTGAAAAGCTGCGGCAGCTCGTCGAGCCGGTATTCCCTCAGGAAAGCTCCGATCCGGGTGATCCGGGGATCATTGGCAGAAGCCAGCGTCGGTCCCGTTTTGGATTCGGCATCCGGGATCATGGTACGGAATTTAATGATCTGGAATTTTTTGTTGTTCTCCCCCAGCCTTTCCTGCCGATAGAACACCGGCCCGGGAGACTTCAGGCGTATCGATATCGCAACGAGCAGCATCAGAGGCGAGAGAAGGAACAAAAGCCCCGCAGCCGCCATCAGGTCGAAAACGCGCTTCACGTTTTTCTTAATGGGAGAAATATTGAAATGGTTCAAATTGAACAGCAATTTGTCATCCAGGATCTGCAGCTTCGCCGTCTTCAGCAGGATATTCAGAATATCGGGAATGATCAGAATCTCCTTATACCCATTGAAACAAACCTCCAGCATACCGCTTTGGCGAAACAATTGGGTTTTAGCGGCAACCACGTCCACCTCCGGGTATGCTTCCAGCAAGGCTTGAAGCTCACGGCTGGTTCGGACCGAATGCCGGCTGTGCAACGCATAACGGCTGAATACCAATTCCCGGAAATGGATCGCCGAACTGACAACATCCTCTTCAGAGTCTCCGACCACCATGACCTGCTTCTTTTTCTGCCGTTTTTGCGAAGCCCGCCAGATCAGGTAACGGCTGAAAGCCAACAGAATCGTCTCTGTGAAAAAGTTACCCAGCACAACACTGCGCGGCACCGCGGTATTCCGGGTGATATAGATGATGCTGATGGTCAGCACGGTATTGATGAGCATGGCGGAGACCAGCCTGACCATCACATGGAACAGATCCCGTTTAGTCCAATTGTTGTAGAGATCAAAGATGTAGAAAACGATGACCGAGACGATATTGATCCAGGGAGAGACATTCAGATACGCATTGAAGTTTTCTGCCGGGATCACCGCGCCCATCCGAAGGGTCATGGTGATGACATAGGATGCTTCAATCACAAGGATATCCGCCAGCAAAATCAGCAATTTATTGATCGTCGAATTATACTTTTGGTACATATTGTCCTCCGGCTTCCGCGTGTCTCTGAATCAGCCTATCGCGAAGGTCTTTATATATATTCTATCACAATGCGATCGATAAAGAAGTGCGATCTTTTTTATTTGTCTTAATTTTCTGGTTATTTCAGAACGAAGCGGAGCGGTCCAGGCTGCTCCATGAAACTTAAAGAGCCCTTGTTGCTTATTGGTTTCAACAGGGGCTCAAAGAGCTTAACCATGAATTCCATCGCAGGCACATTACAAGCTCCAGTAAATATAGCCGGCATCCGCTGCGGTCTTTCGGTCAAACATCCCTTTCACATCGATCAATACCGGGGCTTTATGGTTTATGGGCGCTTCGCCGGATTGGACGCAGCCTTCCGTATGGGATCGTTTTTCCGAGGTGCCGAAGAGCCTCTTCAGATGATCCAGCGAAATGCTTTTGAAATCATCATGAGGGACAGCAAACAGAACGGCATCCGCATGCTCAATTTCTTCTATGTTTCGCGGAACGATCCGGTACGCATGCCATAGGTTTTGCTTATCGGCCACCGGATCCACCACGATCACCTCAATGCCATACTCCTCCAGTTCCCGGATGATGTCCATCACTTTTGTGTTTCGGACATCCGGACAATTCTCTTTGAAGGTGATGCCGAAAATCACCACCTTGGAATCCTTGATGGGCTGATTGGCCTTGATCATCTTTTTTACCGTATTCTCGGCAACATATTTCCCCATATCATCATTGATTTTACGGCCGGCCAGGATGATTTGGGAATGGTACCCCATGCCCTCCGCCTTGTAGGTCAAATAATAGGGGTCCACGCCGATGCAATGGCCGCCCACCAGACCGGGCGTGAAATTCAAAAAATTCCATTTGGTCGCCGCAGCGGCGAGAACCGCCTTGGTATCGATCCCCATCTTGTTGAAAATGATGGATAGCTCATTCATAAACGCAATGTTGATGTCGCGTTGGGAATTTTCGATGACTTTAGCCGCTTCCGCAATTTTGATGCTCTCCGCCCTGTAGATTCCAGCTTCAACCACCATGCCATAGACCTTGGCGATGATCTCAAGGCTTTCCTCATCCATGCCTGCGACGACCTTGGTGATCGTTTCCAGTCGGTGCTGCTTGTCACCCGGATTGATTCTTTCAGGTGAATATCCGACTTTGAAGTCTCTGCCGCATTTGAAGCCCGATTCCTTTTCAAGGATCGGCACACAAATTTCTTCCGTAACACCGGGATAGACCGTCGATTCAAACACCGCCACGGAGCCTTTGGATAGATTTCTCCCGAGCACGCGGCTGGCCGAGATCACCGGCTGCAGATCCGGCGTGTGATCCTCGTTGACCGGTGTAGGCACAGCCACAATGTGAAACCTGGCCTCCCGAAGCCGCGCTTCGTCCGAAGTAAAGTCCACGGTTGAGGATCGTATGGCCTCGTCGCCGATTTCCCGGGTCGGATCGATCCCGTTCCGATACAATGCCACTTTTTCCTGATCGATGTCAAACCCAATCACCTCGGCTTTTCGTGCGAAAGCGACCGCAATGGGCATTCCCACATAGCCAAGACCGATGACGGATATTTTGTCCTGTCGGGTGCTGATATTCTCATAAAGCGTCATGGGCGGATCCCTTCTTTCCAGATCAATTGCTATTCAATTACGGTTTATTTTTTCAATTCGGCCATATTCATCCCGCAAACATTTAAGCAGCGATCAAGGTTTTCCACATTGCCGAATTCCTGGTTTTCCAGGTTGATCCTGGAAAGGGCTTCCTCCCGTGTCATTTTGTTTTCCCGGATCAATTTGCTGTAGAAATCGTCTTTTTCCGTAAATCCATAATTGGAATAATAGACGTAATCTTTCATTTTGCCCACCAGACAATCGAACCGCCAGGAGGTTTTCGCCTCCTCAGGCTTTTCCCAGCCATACTTCATGATTGTATCAACCACTGTATTTTCTTCCCAGTCGATATAATAAAAGAGGTCGATCTTCCGGATGCCGGGGTAGAACAGCTTCAGCAATGGCGATTTGGAATCCAGGTAGGCATAAGCGCGCAATGTGGTCAGAAAGGTGTCTTTGTTGATATAGCGCGGATTCTTTATGATTTCGCGAACGCCCTTGGAAAGGCGCTTCAGGTAGAGGTGCTTGCTGCCCTCTTTGATGCCCTGGAAAGCCAGTTTGAAGGAAGTTTCCTCGAATGGATTGCTGCCGGCGACAACCAGCCCCACCCCATGCGCTTTGGCAAGATCGAAGATATCGATCCATTTGACCTTGCAGGCGATGCACATCATGGAAACCATGGATATGCTCGGCTTCTTATAGTAAGCCCGGACATTGTTCGAAAAGCATTTTTTGTGGAGGTCTTCTTTATCGGTAATGATCACGAGTTTGGTGTCTAAAGCTTTTGCCATCGTGATGGCATTCTGCGTCCCTTGCTCATGAGACAGGGGACTTTTATAGTGGACTGCCAACACCTTTTTTTTGTAAACCTGGGTGAGCAAATATAAAGCATACGAGCTGTCACGGCCGCCGCTGAGCCCAAGAACCACGTCATAATCTCTGCCGGGATACTTCTTAAACAATTCCAGCAAGCCCTTTTCGTCGCCAAGCTGCAAAGTCTTATAATCGCGACAATAATTGCAAATGCCATGATCATCAAAGGTTATGTTGGGGATCGTCTCCGGCAGGATACATTTTGTGCATCGTTTCATATAACGTCCTCCCTGCTCCGGCACATCGCCTGATATATTTTTCTATTTTTTCTAATATTTCTGTTAGTTTTATTGTATGGATAGTCCTGGAGAAACGCAAGATGGCAATAAAAATTATTGTAATTATATTTTTCAGATGCGTTCGCGTTTTGACATTTTAATCCACACCCGATAAAATGTGTTATAATCGTCCATAATATAGCCGGCTTGTTTGCCGAAACGGATGGAATCGATGCATCCTCCGGCCGAAATCGTTAAGTTTGCGAGATGATGAACATGTCAATTCTTTGGGATGAACCAGTTCACGAGGCTGACCTGATGAACTTCAGGAAGCATATGATGATGGAAAATTTTCAGCGGGGCGCCCGGGTTTCTAAAATTGTGATCTTGATCGAGCTGCTCTTGCTGGCCGCAGCAACAGTCATTTATTTCCTTCGTATTGACAGCAGATTTCTATTCGGAGAATACATCTCGATGTATCTCCTGATGCTGTTCTTCAATCTTATATTTTTGCTGGCCGCCGGTAAATGGAAAGACTTGACTGAGCTTTCAAGCAGCCAGCTGAATCGGCTGGAGACCGGCTTGACGGTCTATATTGCCCTTGTCATGACCTGGGGAAGTGTGCTCACGCTCTTGGATCAGAAATTGTATGGCCAGCCGGTCGCCTTCATGCTCAATATGATCACTATGTCGGTTATCTTCCTTCTGGACGACCGGCGGATCAAAGTCCCTTATGCTTGCTCTGTTTTGGTGCTTGCCGTCGGCCTGCCTTTTTTCCAGGCATCCACGGACATTGTGATCGGACATTATGTAAACCTCTCGATTTTCGTCTTTATTTCTTGGCTTGGCTCAAGAATGCTCTACAAAAATTACTACAGCAACTTCATGACCAGAACTTTATTGGAGCAATCGAAAATACTCGTAGAAAAAGAAGCTGAAGAAATCAAAGATATGAACGCCAAGCTCGACCTGGCCAACCGGCAGCTCATGGAGCTTGCTTTGGTGGATGACCTCACCGGAATCCCCAACCGGAGAAGCTTCAGGAATTTTATCGATTCGATGTTCACTTTTGACCTTAAACCGGAAACCGTCTTGACATTTCTTATGATCGATATAGACTTTTTCAAGCAGTTCAATGATCTTCACGGCCACCAGGAAGCGGATAAGGTTCTGATCGCGGTTGCTGATCAAATCCATTCCATGATTCGGAATCCAAAGGAATTTGTTGTCCGCTGGGGTGGAGAGGAGTTCGTTTACTGCGCCTTCAGCGAGAATACCACCGAGAAAGAAATTGCGGAATTAACGGAAGCCCTGCGAGCCAAAATATTATCCCTTCAAATACCTCATAGAGTGATGAGCAGCAGCGATTTCCTTTCGGTCAGCATCGGGGCCAGCACGATTCGGGCAGTTGGAACCATTCCAGTCAGCAAAGGGATCGAGCTTGCGGACCAAGCCTTGTACGCTGCCAAAGAAGATGGCCGCAACTGTGTAAAATATCTGAGGGACGGCTGGGCTGAACCAATCCATATTGGATAAAAACACAGAGGCACGCCGGATGGCGTGCCTCTGAACTTTAAATATTGGAGGTGCGAGTCGGATTTGAACCGACGAATGGCGGCTTTGCAGGCCGCAGCGTTACCACTTCGCCATCGCACCGTTTCCGGAATAGCTCCGGTTAAAAGTAACCCGACCCTTTCAGGCCGGGGTAATGACTGGAGCGGAAGACGAGATTCGAACTCGCGACCCTCGCCTTGGCAAGGCGATGCTCTACCACTGAGCCACTTCCGCAATTAGAAAAATATGGGTAAATATGAGATGGTGCCTCGGGGCGGAATCGAACCACCGACACGAGGATTTTCAGTCCTCTGCTCTACCGACTGAGCTACCGAGGCTTACCGGTGAAGCCGACGTTGATTATTATATCGGAACTTCTTGTTCGTGTCAACGGTTTATCTGGAAGTTTTTTATGAAACAATCTATGCTTGGCATGCCTTTTGGAGCCTTCCCATCGACTTGTTTTCCAGCGCCGCGACGAAATTGAGTATAGCATAGGCCCCCGTTGAAATCAAGCCTGTTAAAGCATTTTTTATATTTTTTGCCATTAATCATGCAATTTGTAATCTGGTGTTATTTTACCGGCTCGCCAGGAAATCGCAGCCGGCGGAAAACAACAGGCGGAGGAATTGTCGCTCCTCCGCCTGTAACTGACCATACTATGAAGTCTGATTAGGCTTTTTTAAAGGCCAGATATTTTTCGTATGCTAATCGAACCAGAGATCTGTCTTGACTATAGGTGATCAGTTCCAGCGCTTCATCGATGGGGAAAAAGCCGCCGTCCTGGAAGCCCTCTTCTTTATTGATTTCGTAATTCTCTTGATCTGCCTGCATAATGAACCAATCGATCCGGTTGCTGATGGGGGCGCGCCTTGAAACAGAATAGAACTCGTAGCAGGTTTCTCCGGCTGGTGCCAGAATCTTGGCCGTAACACCGACTTCATACTTCACCCGGTTGACCGCCACATCCGAAGCAAGTTCTCCCGGCTTGATGACGCCCTTCGGCAGGCCCCATTCCCCTTTTTCGTTTTTCAAAACAAAAACCTTGTCGTTGAAGAAAACAACCCCTCCGGCACAATCTCTCTGACGCATGGTAAACCCTCCTTGTCACTCGATTTTATTGATTGATTCTACACGGATACCGGTTCTCCTGCCGCTGAAGAAAAAGCCGGCAAAATATCCTGTCCGACGATCCGGACGGCCGGAAACCGGAATCAGACATTGAAACGGAAATTAATGATGTCCCCGTCCTCGACAATGTACTCTTTCCCTTCCAATCGGAACAAGCCTTTTTCTTTTACCTTCTGCATGGTGCCTAATTCCGTAAGGTCCTTCAGCTTGACCACCTCGGCGCGAATAAAGCCGCGCTCGATATCGGAATGGATTTTGCCGGCGGCGGCGCGGGCTGTGATACCCTTGCTGATGGTCCATGCCCGGACCTCATCCTCGCCGGCGGTCAGGAACGAAATCAAACCCAGGTGACGGTACACGGCCTGGGCAAGGACCGCGATGCCCGGCTGCTCAAGGCCCAGATCCTCCATGAAGAGCGCTTTGTCTTCTTCCGGAAGCTGGCTGATCTCCAATTCCATCAAGGCGCACAGTTCGACCAGCGGTATATTCAGCTTCCCGCATAGGCTGTGAAGTTCTTCCCGATGGGGATAATCCTTGGTTTTATACTGGTTTTCATCCAGGTTGACCACGGCAAGCCGTGGCTTTTCCGTTAAAAAGGCGTAATTGCGCATGCTGGTGCGTTCTTCGTCGCTGATGTCCATATCCCGCATGCTGGCGCCGCTCTCCAGCCAGGCAAAACAGCGTTCAAGCCGCTCCAGTTCCTCCTGGTTTTCTTTCGTCATCTTTTTGCCGGCTTTTAGCCGTTCGATCCTCTTTTCCACCAGCTCCAGATCAGAGAAAAGGATCTCAGTCTCCACCTGTTCCAGATCCCTGGCCGGATCGATGGTTTCCTGCTCATGGATCACCTCATCCGATTCAAAGGCCCGCAGGACATGGACCAGGGCATCGCAGGGACGCACATCATTCAGGAATTTGGCAGCGGCAGATTTTTGTCCCTCCGTCATGGTGGAAAAGCCAGCCACATCGGTAAACTCGATCTGGGCATAGGTGGTTTTCTTGGGTTTATATAGCCGGTGCAGGAAATCGATACGAGGATCGGGCACAAACCCGACCCCGCTGTTGGAGGCGGTTTTTGAGCCGGAGGCCGCATGCTCCCCCTGGCCTGTCAGCAGATTGAACAAGGTGGTTTTACCTGTCTGGGTCAACCCCACTAAACCGATTTTCATTTCAATTGAACCCCTTTCATGATGCTTTGCGAAGAAAGCCCCGCTTCCCCCGCAAACAAACAGGGGCTGGACCAGGATCAGGCTTCTTCAAAAAAGTTTTTGACGCGTTTATAAAGGAAGAAGGTGATAACAGAGGAAATCACAGTTTTGACCAGATTGAAGGGGAAAATGGCAGAGACGATCAGGCCGCCGATCTGCTCGGTGGGAATTCCCCAAAAAGGAAGTAAAATAAAATAATTGCACAAAGACATGGTCACGGCGGTTACGATGCTGCCCACGGCCATCGCAATCACAGCGCCTTGTTTGGTGCGATTTTTGCGGTAAATATAGCCGGCTGGGATCGCATACGAAGCGCCGGCCAGAAAATTGGCCAATGCCCCGATGGGACCGGCTTTGATGGCCCCCACAACAAATGCCACCAGGACTTTGATGGCCTGAACCAGAACGCCATACCAAGGACCCATGGCAAAGCAGGCGATGATTGCCGGAACATCGCCGGGATCATAGGTCAGAAAGTCCGGAAACGGAGGGATCGGGAATGCGATAAAAACCATCAGCATCACGCCGATTGCTCCCAAAAGCGCCATCCGGACCATCCTGCGCACCGTAAATCTTGAATTTCTTCCTCCCGACATCATAGCATAAAACACCCTTTCTTTAAATGATTTCTAAATCATCCCCGACCGAGGCCGATACGCCTTGTACCCGGAACGCGGCGCCGTTTGATTTTAGACGACAAAAACCCGAAGGTGCTGGTCGCCTTCGGGGCATTAAACAAATAAGATCCTATCGATCCATACAGGTTGTCTTGTTTCGCAGCCTTCTCCCATCCAGACTCTCACTGTCGGCTCTGGATTTTCACCAGATCAGCCATTGTTGCCAATCGCTCGCGGGCTTTACCGCCGGTACGGAATTTCACCTGTCCCCGAAGGATGATTTAGTTGTAGCTATATTATACCTCTGTCATATCAGAATACAAGGCTTCCAATAAAATTTCTGCATCTGTTCAAATTTTTCATGGGGTCTGGCTGAATTCCTGAATCATTTCTTCCAGTTCCGCCCATCGTTCCAGCCGGGCATTGATCCGTTGATTCAAATCCGCTTGCTTCCTCGTCAGCTCCTGCAATTTCAGATAGTCGCTGGCCGACGCCTCAAGCTCCCGGCTGACCTGTTCCAGGGCAGCTTCCAAACCGCCCAGCTCTTCTTCTAAACCGTCATATTCCTGCTGCTCCTTGAAGCTAAGCTTCGTTTTCCGTCGAACCGGTGCCCCGCAGACGGTTTCGGTTTTGGCTGCAGGGTTGGCGTTTCTTTTCGGCTCGATTGAGTCCTCCGCCGGTACGGCTGTCTGCTGTTCAAGAAAAGCCTGGTCATCGCTGTAATTTCCTTTATGGAAACGAATCGCTCCATGTTCCAAAGCAAAGATTCCGGTTGCGATCTTATCCAAAAAATATCGGTCATGGCTCACCGCAAGAACCAGTCCGGGAAAATCCTGCAGATAGGCTTCCAGGATCGTCAGGGTCATCGTATCCAGATCATTGGTGGGTTCATCCAGCAGCAGAACGTTAGGGGCGCCCATTAAAACCTTAAGCAGCTGGAGGCGTCGTTTTTCGCCGCCGGATAATTTTGCGGCGGTTGTGTAGGCGGCTTGTCCCCCAAAAAGGAACATCTCGCACAGCTTCACGGCGGACAGCTGCTCACCGCCTGGAAGGACAATATATTCCGCCACTTCCTTCACATGGTCGATGACCCTCAGCCTGCCATCCAATTCGGTGGATTGCTGACGGAAAAATCCGATCTTGACGGTGCTCCCGATGTCGATTTTACCCTGCTCAGGGGAGACCTCCCCGGCAATCAGCCGCAGGAAGGTGCTTTTGCCGGAGCCGTTGGGTCCGATGATGCCGATCCTTTCGCCGGCAACGCATTCGTATGAAAAGTCCCTGAAGAGCCAGGTGTTTTCATAACGCATGCCAACCCCATCAAAGACAAGGGTTTTTTTCCCCAGCCGGGTATGGGCAGCCTTGATCTCAAGGTTGCTCTGCACGGCTTCAGGGACTGCTGCGGCCATGGCTTCAAAGCGTTCGATTCTGGCTTTTTGCTTGGTGGAACGGGCTTTGGCGCCTCGCCGGATCCATTGCAATTCGTTGCGCAGCAAATTCTGCCGCTTTTCCTCCGAAGCCTGGGCAGAGACCAGCCGTGCCGCCTTCGCCTCCAGGTAGTCCTCATAATTTCCTTCGTACTCATACAAACTGCCTTGATCCAGTTCCCAGATTTTATTGACGACCCGATTCAGGAAATAGCGGTCATGGGTCACCATCAGCAGGGTGTTCCGGCTTTCTTTGAATAGTTTCTCAAGCCATCCGATTCCCTCGTTGTCCAAATGGTTGGTGGGCTCATCGAGAATCAGCAAACCATCCCCTTCCAGCAGGGCGGCCGCCAAGGCCACCCGTTTTCGCTCTCCGCCGGAAAGCAGTCCCATACGGCGGCTGAAATCGCTGATGCCCAGCCTGGTCAGAATCGTCTTGGCCCGGGTCTCCCATTCCCAAGCGCCGCTGCTCTGCAGATGCTCGGCCAGACGGTGCAGTTCCCTCTGCCATTCCCCATCCTCCCGGGGATTGGATAGGAGGACATCATACTGCTTCAGTTCTTGAAGAACCGCCTGGCGCCATTGGAAAATGTAATCCAGAATGGTCAGGTCTTCACCGCCCTCCGGCATCTGTGGCAGATACATCAAGGAAACGTCTTTGTTCAGAGTCACCCGGCCGCTGTCTGCCTCCTCGATCCCTGCCAGGATTTTCAGGAAAGTGCTTTTCCCGGTGCCATTGACGCCAACGATCCCGATTTTATCCCGTTCCTCCAGATTTCCGGAGACCTGCCGCAGCAGCGCTTTATCGCCATAATTTTTATGAATGTTTTCAAAAGATAAGATGTTCATAGCCTTCCCTTTTCCATGATTCTGTTTTTTACACAGGACCGCATCACACTCGAAGCGCTTTGTTCAGCGCAAAGGCGTAAAGCCATTTTTCTTCAACCGGCAGCCCGATCTGTGCCGTCAGTGCCTCAGCGTAGAGCTGCATCTGGCTGCGGTAGCGGCGGACCAGGTTCTCCGCCCCGTCCGGGCGTATCCGGTCGGTCTTGTAATCGATCAGCACCAGCTTGCCTTCCTCTTCAAAAAAGGCGTCGATGGTCCCTTGGACCATGATTTTCTGATCCGAAACACCCTCTGTTTCGAAAAGCTCGGTTTCCGGCAACAGCTCCGGATATAAACGATTCGCAGGCAAAAGCATGGTAAAGGCCGCTTCCTTGCGGAGCCTCCCTCCCGCCGCCGCCATCCGCTCGGCCAAAGGGCTCATCAGGAAAGCAGCCAGAGGTTCCCAGGGCACCTCTTGCCGCTCATCGGCCCGCATCACCTTCCGAAGGACCAGTTGATCCAGAAAGCTTTCCAGAACCGGCTGCCAATCCGCCGGCTCTGCCTGATCGCCGGCCAGCCGGCGCAGTCCGGCAACATCCAGCTGGGCCATGGCTTTATGAAGCAGTGTCCCTCGCTGCGCCCCCGTCAGCCATCCCGGCTGCGCTTCGGATAAAAACCGGGGAAGCCGCGCAGGCGCCGGCAGGGGATCCGTTCCTTCTCTCTTGGTCCGGGTCCATGGATCAACACCCTCCGGATCCATTGCCGGGAAAAGCCTTCCCTTGGCCTGGGTCACCGAAATTTTGCCCGGCAGACGACAGTCCGCCGTATAGGGATATCGCCATTCCAGCCGGCGACCCAAAAAATCCCACTGCTTTTCATCGGCCTCATCCGGTGGAATGGAGAGGACCGCCTGCCATAATGGAGAAAGGGGTTTTTCCTTTCCCTTAAGGTTGAGCAGCTGTTCCGCGCCCCAGGAATACACCTTCCACAAGGGCGGTTCGGTTTGTTGTTCTAATTGGACCGCCACTGCGCCGATCCAATCCAAAAAACGATTGGCCGAATCCGGCGCATCAGGCTCTTCTTCTCGCCAGGCCTGGATTTTTTCGGCGGCTTTGGCTTGACTGCCTATGACGATCAGCCGTTCCCGGGCCCGTGTCATCGCCACATAGAGAAGACGCAGGGACTCTTCCAGAGCTTCACGGTTCAGCAGGCTCCTGACCATCCGGTAAAATCCGGAGGGGTACTGGATCCGCTGCATCGGGTCCACCATGTTCGGCGCCAGGCCCCATTCCCGATGGATCAATATGGGCTGATTCTGATTCTGCAGGTTGAACGGACGGCCAGCGGTGCAGAGCAGAACAACCGGGAATTCCAGCCCCTTGCTCTTATGGATCGTCATGATACGGACCACGTCGTCGGCTTCACTGAGAATTGCCGCGGGGTTCAGATCAGCGCCGCTCTTTTCCAAACCCTCCAGAAACGTCAGGAACTGGTACAGCCCTTTCATATTGCTTTCCTCGAATTGACGGGCACGCTGAACCATGGCATTCAGGTTGGCCTGCCGCTGAGGCCCGCCGGGCATGGCGCCGGCGATTTCCAAAAAGCCGGTTTTTCTGTAAAAATGACGGATCACATTTTCCATCGAATCCTGCCTGGATTGCCGCCGATATTCCCTCAGCGCTTTCAAAAAAGCCCGAACCGGAGTCCGCAGGCTTTCGTGCCCTTTCCTGGCCGTCCGCACCAGGCTTTCGTATAGGCCGCCTTGGCGTCCGGCCAGGCGGATCCTGACCAGTTCTTCAGGAGAAAAGCCCACGGCAGGAGATAAAAGCAAGGCGCTTAAAGGGATATCCTGCCTTGGATTGTCAAGAACCTTCAAGAAGCTGACCACCGTCTGGATCTCCTGGGCTCCGAAATAACCGGTCCCCATATCCGCATAAACCGGAATCCCCAGCTTTCGGAAGGTCTCCGCAAAAACAGGGGCTACCCGCTGCACGGCGGGCAGCAGCACCACCATATCCCTGAAACGGGCCGGCCGAAGCCTCCGGGCCTTGCTGTCCCATAATGGCTTCCCCTCCAGCGACCGGATCCGGCAGCCGGCAACCCGGGCTTCCGCCTCGTAGGCATCCATAGCTTCCGGTTGGTCATCCCTGCCGTTATCTCCCTCAGCAGACACCTCTTCATCAGCTTCCTCTCCCCAGGAGATCGGCCCGGCCGAGGG
>CALMWJ010000227.1 GCA_937873525.1 uncultured Peptococcaceae bacterium
GAAAAGAAGGATCCGCGAATGGGACCTGACGCTGGAGCTGGATCGCCAGAAGCTGATGAAGCTGACAGACATTCTGGATGCAAAGAGGGCTTTTATGCTGCTGATGCTGGAAAACTCCAATCTCGTGGAGCATGATGAATTCACGGACATGCTCTGGGCCGTGTTCCATCTGGCGGACGAGCTTCACAGCCGCAAAGACCTTGAAGAACTGCCGCCCAGCGACATCGACCATCTTTCTCTGGATGTCCGCCGGGCATACCGGGCCATGCTGCTGGAATGGGTGGATTATCTCAAATATTTGCATAACGAATACCCCTATTTATACTCCCTGGCTTTACGGAAAAATCCCTTTTCAGCGAGCCGGGATGTCAGGGTTTTGGGGTGAGTGGGACTTGGTTTCCGCTATTTGGGCCAGTTGAAATAGAAGTCAAGATAACTGCGAAACTTTGCTGTTTTTGTTGAATTTCCTGACATATTATTTGGCTAGTTGACTAGATTTCTTGGGGTTGCTATGTCCCCTTTATGCGAGGAACCGCAGAAAGGGGACGGTGACTTTTTGCGTGCGCACGCAAAAAGTCACCGTCCCCCAAAAATTCACGGGCTGTGCCTCAGCACAGCCCGTTTCCTTATTTCAGCAGTTCTTCAAGCAGTTGGTTGACCATGGCCGGATTGGCTTTCCCTCGGCTCATTTTCATGACCTGGCCTACCAGGGCGGTAATGGCTTTAACTTTACCACCCTTATAATCCGCCACGATTTTGGGGTTTTCAGCAATCACCTGTTCACACATGCCGCGGATCGCACCGGCATCGCTGACCTGCGCCATGCCCCGCTCCCGGACGATGTCCGCCGGAGACTTGGTCTCTTCAAACATGATTTCGATGACCTTGGACCCCATGGAATTGCTAATGACGCCCTTGCTGATCAGATCAAGGAGTTCCGCCATAGCATCCGGTTGGATCGGCACTTTTTCCGGTGCCAAACCGCGCTCGTTCAGCAGCCTTGTGATATCGCCCATGATGAAGTTGGAAACAGCCTTAGGCTGGGCGCCGGCGGCCACCGTGCGATCAAAAAAGTCGCTGATGAACTTGCTGACGGTCAGAAGCTGTGCATCATACATCGGCAAACCCATCACCTGGACGTAGCGTTCCCGCCGCTTGGCCGGCAATTCCGGCAGGGTCTTCCGGATCCGCTCGATGTAGCCTTCGCTGAGCACCATCGGCATGATGTCCGGTTCCGGAAAATAAAAATACTCGTCGGCGTCCTCTTTCGAACGCATCACATAATTGTAGCCAGCCTCATCATCCCAGCGCAGCGTATCCTGGCTGATTTTACCGCCGCCGAGAACGACCCTCCGCTGCCTTTGGGCCTCATACTCTACAGCCGCTGCCGCCGCACTGAAAGAATTCAGATTCTTCATTTCGGTGCGCGTCCCGAAAGGCTCCCCTTCGCGATGGATCGAAAGATTGACATCGCAGCGCAACGAGCCTTCCTCCATCTTGCAGTTGGAGACTTCCGTATAAAGCAGGATCTCCCGCAGGGCCTCCAGAAATGCATGGACCTGGGCGCTGTTTTCAAAATCCGGCTCCGTAACGATCTCAATCAACGGCACCCCGCAGCGGTTATAGTCCACCCGGGTCTGGTCGGCGCCATGGATCAGCTTGCCGGCGTCTTCTTCAATGTGGATCCGGGTGATCCCGATCCGTTTCGGCTGGCCGCCGGCAACAATATCCACATAGCCGTTCAGGCACAGGGGCTGGTCGAATTGGGAGGTCTGAAAGGCTTTAGGCAGATCCGGATAAAAATAATGCTTGCGGTCCTGCCGCGAATAGGGATTGATTGCGCAATTCAAAGCCAGACCGGCCTTAACGCAGTATTCCACCACTTTGCGGTTGAGCATCGGCAGCACACCAGGCATCCCGCTGCAAACAGGACATACGTGGGTGTTTTCATCTCCGCCGAATTCCGTGGTACAGCCGCAATAGATTTTTGACTTGGTATCCAACTCGGCATGGACCTCGAGGCCGATGACCGTCTTAAATTCATCCATCAAGCTTTGCCTCCCTTCTCGGCCGCAGCCGCTGCCCGCAGCAGAACCGCTTCGCCCAAAGTATTGGCAATGAACTGAGCGCCGATGGGCAACCCCTGCGAATCGGTGCCGCAGGGTAGGCTGAGGGCCGGCAAGCCGGCAACGTTCACGGAAACCGTGCACACGTCCATGGCGTAGATTTCCAGAGGGTTGGCATGCTTCTGCCCCAGAGCCCAAGCCGTCACCGGCGACGTGGGCGTCAGCAGCACATCATATTGACGGAAAACCTTTCGGAAGTCCTCCATGATCAGGGTTCGCGCCTGCTGGGCTCTTTTATAGTAGGCATCGAAGTAGCCTGCGCTAAGGGTATAGGTTCCCAGCAGGATCCGGCGCTTGACTTCGTCGCCGAAACCTTCGCTTCGCGTCTTTTCGATCATTTCGGCAAGATTGGCGTACGCCTGGGTCCGATAGCCGTATTTGACGCCGTCGTACCGGCCAAGATTGCTGCAGGCTTCCGCAGAGGAAATCACATAATAGGCACTAAGGGCATATTCTGTTCTCGGCAGAGAGCAGGTTTCCACAATCGCCCCCTGGGCTTCCAGAAGCCCGGCCACCCGTTCCACCGCCATCCGCACCTCTTCGGATATCCCTTCGCCCATGTACTCCTTAGGGATCCCGATCCGCAGACCTGCGGCGCCGTCCTTCAGTGCGTCCAGATAATCCGGCAGTGGGTTCATCAGAGAGGACCCGTCGTAAGGATCTTTGCCGGCAATGGCGTTCAGCACCAGGGCACAGTCTTGGGCATCCTTGGTGATGGGCCCGATCTGGTCCAGGGACGAGGCAAACGCCACGACCCCGTACCGGGAAATACGGCCATAGGTCGGCTTCATCCCCATCACACCGCACATGGCGGCGGGCTGACGAACTGAGCCGCCGGTGTCAGAGCCCAGGGTAAAGTAGGCCAGGTTCTCCGCAACGGCCGCCGCACTGCCGCCGGAGGAGCCGCCGGCGATCCGCTGCGGATCCCGTGGATTCCTCACGGGGCCGAAATAAGAATTTTCGCTGGTGCTGCCCATGGCGAATTCATCCATATTCAGCTTGCCTAAAAGGACGCAACCGGCCTCACTGAGGCGGCGGGCCACGGTGGCGCTATAAGGCGGCACAAATTCCGCCAGCATGCGGGAGGCGCAGGTGGTTCTCAGACCCTGCGTTGAAATGTTGTCTTTCAAAGCCATAGGAATGCCGTCCAGGGGTCCCCGGGCTTCTCCTTTTTGCCTGCGGGCATCTGCGGCGGCGGCTTCCTCCAGAGCTTTGGGATTTACCGTAATAAACGCATTGTTTTGACTGGCGGCGATCCGATCCAGCATCAGCTGCGTCAGCTGAACCGATGAAACCGTTCCCTCAGCCAAGCGGCACGAAGCATCATGGGCTGTTAAGGCAGCCAGCTCCTCCGCGGCCGAAATCGATTGATTCATTGCCTTCCCTCCCTACTCAACGACTTTGGGCACCAGAAAACAGGCTGCATCCCGTTCCGGTGCGTTTTGCAGTATTTTTTCCCGGTCATAGGAAGGCTTCAGTTCATCGTCGCGCAGGACATTCTGTACCGCCACCGCATGGGTCGTTGGTTTTACGCCTTCAATATCCAGTTCGCTCAGCTTGTCGGCAAAGCCTACGATTTTCTCCATTTCATCAGCCAGCCTGAACATTTCCGTCTCACTGAGCTGCAGCTTTGCCAAATGCGCAATATGCTGCACGGTCTCAATTGTTATCGTCATGGCCTCTCCTTTTTTTGAACAGTTTACAAGATTCGTTTGATTCGTTCCATCGCCTCGATGGTGTTTTCACGGGTGTTGAAGGCGGTCAGCCGACAGAAGCCCTCTCCGTTTTTACCGAAGCCGGCACCGGGGGTCACCACCAGGTTCGCCTCTTTCAGCAATAAGTCAAAGAAGGACCAGCTGTCCATCTGGTTGGGGCATTTCAGCCAAAGATACGGGGAATTGGCTCCGCCGACGTAGGGGATTTTCAGCGTGTCCAGAGCCTCCATCATAACCGCCGCATTGCCAAGATAATAGTCGATGTTCGCCTTGACCTGACGCATGCCTTCCGGCTGAAAGACCGCTTCCGCTGCCCGCTGGGAGATGTAGGAAACCCCGTTGAACTTGGTGGTCTGCCGGCGGGTCCACATCCGGTTGAGATCCGCCCCATCGGCGTTCAAGGTGCGGGGAACGATGGTATAGCCGCAGCGTACGCCGGTGAAGCCGGCCGTTTTGGAGAAAGAACAAAATTCAATGGCGCATTCTTTGGCTCCGGGAATTTCATAAATGCTGCGCGGCAGCTGGGGGTCACGGATGAAGGCTTCATAGGCCGCATCGAACAAAATCAGAGCGCCCTTTTCCCGGGCGTAATCCACCCACTGCTTGAGCTGATCCCTGGTAAATACGGCGCCGGTGGGATTGTTGGGGGAGCAGAGATAGATCACATCCGCTTGAACGGAAGGGTCCGGCTGCGGTAAAAATCCGTTTTCTTCGGTCGCATTCATGAATTCGATCGCACGGCCTGCCATCACATTGGTATCCACATAAACCGGATAAACCGGATCCGGAACCAGGACCCGATTGTCCAGATCCATCAAATCCAGAATATTGCCAAGGTCACTTTTTGCGCCGTCGCTGATAAAGATTTCTTTTTCATCCAAATCGATCTTTCTTTGGGCATAGTAGTCATGAATCGCCATCTGCAAAAAGCTGTAGCCTTGTTCAGGCCCATATCCCCGGAAGGTGCGGATGTCCCCCATTTCCGAAACCGCGTTATGCATTGCGGAAATGACGGCGTCACAAAGAGGCATGGTCACGTCCCCGATCCCCATACGAATGATTTTCGCTTCGGGATGCAGGTTTTGGTGATCCCTGACTTTTTGTGCAATTTTGGAAAAGAGATAACTGCCTTCGAGTTTGTCGTAGTTGTGATTTGCTTTCATATCGCTTATCCTCTCTTATCCGAATTTTGGTCAATGGACTGCTATTCGACGGTGACGCTTTTGGCAAGATTTCTCGGCTTGTCGATGTCGCACCCTTTTTGCAGCGCCATATAATATGCGAACAGCTGCATCGGGATAATGGCCAGCAGGGGCGCCATGGCATCCGGGGCCTCAGGGATTTCCAGGATCGCCACGGATTCAGAGAGCATTTGAGGCGGATTGGCGGCCACGGCGATCACTTTGGCCCCCCGCACCCGGACTTCCTCGATGTTGCTGATCAGCTTGCCCAGGACTTTATGCTGTGTGGCCATGGCCACCACCAAGGTCCCTTCTTCAATGAGTGCAATGGTTCCGTGCTTCAATTCCCCGGCGGCATAGGATTCCGAATGGATGTAAGACACTTCCTTGAGCTTCAGGGCAGCCTCCATGGCCAGGTAATAATCCAGCAGGCGACCGATGAAGAACACACTTTTGCAATTGCTGCTCTGACTGGCGAAATACTGGATCTTTTCTTTCGCCTGGATCACCGCATCCGCTTTTTCCGGCAGCCGGGCAAGGGCTTGCAGTGCCTCTTTCATCTGTTCGTCGCTGAGATAGCCC
The DNA here is from genome assembly GCA_937873525.1 of uncultured Peptococcaceae bacterium. GTDB lineage: Bacteria > Bacillota > Peptococcia > DRI-13 > UBA5745 > UBA5745. The sequence continues at coordinate 5,605 of CALMWJ010000227.1, forward strand.
CGCTGGTGGGCTGTGTCCAGCGCGATCAATTCAAAAAGCAGAAGCTGGGCGACATAGGCTTTGGTGGAGGCAACGGCGATTTCCGGGCCCGCCAGGGTATACATCACCGTATCCGCCTCCCGGGCAATGGTGCTGCCGATCACATTGCAGAGCGCCACCACCCGATTGCCGTTGGCTTTGGCAAGCCGCATGGCGGCGATGGTATCGGCGGTTTCACCGGACTGGCTGATCACAATAAAGGCTTCGTCCTTGTCGATCAACGGCTCCCGGTAACGGTATTCGCTGGCTACGTCCGCGGTGGTTCTGATCTTTGCCAGATTTTCCAGCAAGCTCTTGCCCACCAGACCTGCATGGTAGGCGGTCCCGCAGCCCAGGAGCGTGACCTTGGTCAGCGCCTTAGCTTGTTCCGGCGAAAAGGGCATGGTTTCCCGCCGGATTTCCATCGTTTCCATATTCACGTAATGGTTCAGGGTATCCTGGATCACTTTGGGCTGCTGATGGATCTCCTTGAGCATGAAGTGGGCATAGCCATCCTTTTCGGCAGCCTCCATGTCCCAGTCGATGTGGGTGCTTTCCTTGCGGAGTTCATTGCCCATTTCATCATAAAACCGGATGGTGTCCCGTGATAGCACAGCGATATCATAATCATCCATGAAATAAATGTCTCGTGTATATTCCAAAATGGCTGGAATATCGCTGGCAATGAAGCTGCCGGTTTCTCCCTGCCCCACGATCAGAGGATTGCCCTTGCGGGTGCAATATAACTTATCCGGGCATGCCGCATCCAGGACGCCCAAGGCAAAAGACCCTTCCAGCATAGGCAGCACCCGGTAAAGGGTGGTCAGCATATCGCCGTCATAGTAAAAGCCCAAAAGCTGGGCAATGACCTCGGTATCGGTCTGCGAAGCAAAACGGATCCCTTTTTGTTCCAGGCTTTTCCGCAGCGAAAAGTAGTTTTCGATGATGCCGTTGTGGACGATGGCGAGCCGGCCGTGGATATCCACATGCGGGTGGGCGTTAATGAAGGAAGGCTCGCCATGGGTCGCCCAGCGGGTATGGCCGATGCCGGTGAAACCCTTCAGGGGATTCACCCCAATCTCTTCTTGCAAGTTGGCAAGGCGGCCTTTGGCCTTGCGCAGGCTGATGCCGCCGTCTTCGATCACTGCCACACCGGCAGAATCATAACCGCGGTATTCCAGTCGTTCTAATCCTTTCAACAGCAGGGCGATACAATCCTCCCGGCCAACGTAACCGACGATGCCGCACATCTGATTTCCCTCCCTATTCGTTTACTGGTCGATTTCCTGATAAATTCTGGCAGGACGTCGCTTATGGGCGGTCCGTGCATGGGCTTCCTTGTACTTCGCAATGTCCTGAGCCTCTCCGGCGCCGGTCAACAGGAATTGATCCAGCGCCCGGTAGGTGATGCCCATCTCCTTCTCATCGGTCTGGCCTTCAAAGAGTCCGGCCGACGGTGCTTTCACAATGATCTGTTCCGGCGCGCCAAGGTACCGCAAAAATTCGAAAATCTCTGTGACGGTCAAGTCCGCAATAGGATTGAGATCGTAAGCGCCGTCCCCCCACTTGGTGAAGTAGCCCATGTAGGCTTCACTGCGGTTCCCGGTGCCGGCCACCAGACAGCCCCGGCTCTGGGCGATGGCATACAGCGTTGTCATGCGAAGACGGGGTGCGATGTTGGCCACAGCGGCCGCAGTCACCGGCTGATCCTTTGTTCCGGCTTCCAGGGCCTCCAGCATCGTCGATTTCACCCCGGTCAGATCCACGGTCAAGCTCTGGATATCGTATTGCCGTGCAACCGCCAGGGCATCCTGCAGATCCTCATTGTAATTGCGCTGACTTTGGCAGGGCATAATGACCCCGGTCACCTGGCTGCTGGCTTTCCGGCAGAGGATGCCTACCAAGGCGCTGTCCTTGCCGCCGCTGTTGCCGTACACGATGCCTTTGGCGCCGGATTCCTTAAGGATCCCCTGGATAAAAGAAATTCTTGCTTCCAGTTCTTCTTTGTAATTTCTCATAGAACATCTCTCCGTTGCTGACGAAGGGCGGCCGCTACAAACTCCCTGAACAGCGGGTGCGCCCGGTTCGGTCTGCTCTTGAATTCAGGGTGATATTGCACGCCAATGTAAAAGTCATTGGCAGGGATTTCCACAGCTTCCACCAGCCGCCGGTCCGGAGACAGGCCTGAGATCCGCATGCCCGCCGCTTCAAAGCGGGGGCCGTTGGTGCTGGCAAACTCATATCGGTGACGATGGCGCTCGCTGATTTCAGCTTGGTTGTAAACCTTTTCCATAAGGGAGCCAGGGGTGATCCGGCACGGGTAAGCCCCCAAACGAAGCGTCCCGCCCATCTGCAGTTGTCCCAGCTGGTCCGGCATCAAGTCGATGACCGGATGGCCGCAATGGGGCTTGAATTCGGTGGAATCCGCATCCTCCAGGTGCAGGGCATGGCGGGCGAATTCAATCACCGCGATTTGCATCCCCAGGCATAATCCCAAATAAGGAATTTTGTGGATCCTGGCAAAATGCGCCGCCGTGATCATCCCTTCGATCCCGCGATGGCCGAAGCCTCCTGGAACCAGGATACCGGAGCAGCCGGCCAGGACCGTCCCCACGTTCTCGTCGGTAAGCGACTCGGAATCCACCCAGAAAATCTCCACCTTGGCGCTGTTTTCCCCGCCGGCATGGGCCAGGGCTTCCACCACGGAAAGATACGCATCATGGAGCTGAATGTATTTCCCGACCAAAGCGATCCGGACCTTCTGGTCCGCCTTTTCGATCCGGCTCAGCATGGCCCGCCATTCAGACAAATCACTGGGTTCGCAGGGCAAATCCAGCTTTCGGCATACCTGTTTGGCCAACCCGTTTTCTTCCAGCATCAACGGCGCCTGATAGAGAATCGGCAAGGTCCGGTTCTCGATCACACACTCTCGGGAAACGTTGCACATGGAGGCGATTTTTGAAAGCGTATGCTCACTCAGCGGTTCGTCGCAGCGAGCCACCAGGATGTCCGGCATGATGCCGGCTTTCTGCAGCTCCTTGACCGAATGCTGGGTGGGTTTGGATTTGTGCTCTCCGGCGCTCTTGAGAAAGGGAACCAGCGTCACATGGATGAAAACGCAGTGGCTGCGGCCCACCTCCTGGGATACCTGGCGGATGGCTTCCAGAAAAGGCTGGCTTTCGATGTCGCCCGCCGTGCCGCCCACCTCAGTGATCACCACATCGGCACCGCTTTTCATGCCGACTGAATAAATAAAACTTTTGATTTCGTCGGTGATGTGGGGAATGACCTGGACGGTCTGCCCCCGGAAAAGGCCTTGTCTTTCCTTTTCCAGGACGTTCCAGTACACCTTGCCGGTGGTCAGATTGGAATATTTGTTCAGGTCTTCGTCGATAAAACGTTCGTAATGACCTAAGTCCAGGTCTGTTTCTGCGCCGTCCTCGGTGACAAACACCTCGCCGTGCTGGTAAGGGCTCATGGTTCCGGGATCCACGTTGATATAGGGGTCCAGCTTCTGCGCAGCGACCCGAAGACCCCCGGCTTTCAGCAAACGTCCCAGGGATGCCGCGGTAATGCCTTTCCCAAGCCCTGATACGACACCGCCGGTCACAAAAACATATTTCGTCATATCTCGACTGCCCCCTCGAATATCTTTTTCGCTTCCCCGGTCATATAGACATGGCCTTCTGAAGTATAGCGAATGACCAAACTGCCGCCTTTCAGCTTGACGGTAATGTCATCATCCCGGTCGCAATAACCATTGAGGACCGCAGCCACCACCGCCGCGCAGGCGCCGGTGCCGCAGGCCCAGGTTTCGCCGCTTCCCCGCTCCCAGACCCGCATCCTCAAGGTATTCCGGTCCTGGACTCGTACGAACTCCGTATTGACCCGCTCCGGAAAGAGGGGAGAATGCTCAAAAACCGGGCCCACTTTATCAATATCCAGCTCATCCAAATTTTCATAGAACACGACGCAATGGGGGTTGCTCATGGAGACGCAGGTGATGTCGTAATGGTTCCCGTCGATCAACACGGTCTGGCTGACCACCTGCTGGCCTTCCAGCAGCACCGGGATCCTGGAAGGCTCCAGTTCCGGCTTGCCCATGTCTACCCGCACCGAGCAAACCTTGCCGTCCTGGAAATAAAGCTTCAGGCGGCGGATCCCTCCCAAGGTCTCAATGTCCATTTCGTCCTTGACCAGGATCCCATTGTCATATAAATATTTTCCCACATTGCGGAGGGCGTTTCCAGCCATGACGCCTTCACTGCCGTCCATGTTGAACATCCTCATCCGGGCGTCGGCCACAAGGGAAGGCAGGATCAGCACCAGTCCATCACCCCCGATGCCGTAATGCCGGTCTGACAAGGAGACGCTCAGGGATTCGGGGCTGATCAGGTCCTCGCTGAGACAATTGAAATAAATGCTGTCATTGCCGCAGCCCTGCATTTTGGTGAAATGCAGTTTCAGACGCTGGGTCCGCATATGGTTGATATCCACCAGCTCCGTATTCTTCTGGGAATACCGGCTCATCAGACTGTTGGCCAAGGCGTTGGCGGTATCGATAGAGGTCAGGCAGGGAATGGATCGCTCCACGGTTTTCCGACGGATCTTCACACTATCCCGGGTCGGAATGCGCCCTTTGGTGGAGGTGGAAATGACATAATCGACTTTGCCGCTTTCGATCAGGGTCAGGACATTGTCGGCGGCTTCATGGATTTTATGGACCGCCGTCACCTGCATGCCGGCCCGCCGGATGACCGCGGCGGTGCCTTGGGTGCCATACAGCCGGAAGCCCATTTCGTAAAATTTCTTGGCCACCTCGGCAATCTCCGAGTGGTCGGATTCTTTGACGGAGAAGAGGACCCCGCCCTGCTTCTTCATACTGTAACCCGCGGCCACCAGACCTTTGTACAAGGCTTCCTCGATGGTTTTTCCGATGCCCAGCACTTCGCCGGTGGATTTCATCTCCGGCCCCAGCTGAATGTCCACATCCACCAGCTTTTCAAAGGAGAAGACCGGGACCTTCACCGCCACATAGGGCATGGTCTGGTACAGGCCCGTGCCATACCCCATATCCTTCAGCTTTTCGCCCAGCATGGCCCGGGTCGCCAGGTCCACCATGGGAACCCCGGTCACCTTGCTGATGTAGGGGATGGTCCGGGAAGAACGGGGATTCACCTCGATGACATAGATTTGGTTGGCGTACACCACGTACTGGATGTTAATGAGGCCGTGGGTATTCAGGGCGAGGGCCAGCTTGCGGGTGCAGTCCAGGATCTTTTCGATGAGGTCTCCGCCCAGGTTCCAGGCTGGATAGACGGCGATGGAGTCGCCGGAGTGCACACCCGCCCGTTCAACATGCTCCATGATACCGGGGATCAGAATCTCCTCGCCGTCGCAGATGGCATCCACCTCGATCTCCGTTCCCATCATGTATTTATCGATCAGAACCGGATTCTCGATATTATGGGCCAGAATAATGGCCATGTATTCCCTGATATCCTCTTCGCAGAAAGCAATGATCATGTTCTGGCCGCCCAGGACGTAGGAAGGCCGCATCAGGACCGGGTAGCCCAGTTCTTGTGCCGCCTGCAGAGCCTGGGTCTCTGTGGTCACGCTGCTCCCTTTGGGGCGCTTCAGCTCGAGTCTTTCCAGGAGCGCATCAAAACGCTCCCGGTCTTCTGCCCGGTCGATGCTGTCTCCGGAGGTTCCCAGGATGCGGACGCCGGCTTTTTCCAGATGTTTGGTCAGTTTGATGGCCGTCTGGCCTCCGAAAGCCACCACGACGCCATAAGGCTGCTCCGTATGGATCACGCTCATCACGTCTTCCGGCGTCAGGGGCTCGAAATACAGCCGGTCCGCCGTATCGAAGTCCGTGGAGACCGTTTCGGGATTGTTGTTGACAATGACCACCTCGAAGCCGGCTTTCTGCAGCGTCCAGACGCAGTGGACCGAGGCATAATCAAACTCGATCCCCTGTCCGATCCGGATCGGGCCCGAGCCGAAGACGATCACCCGCTGCTTGCCGGTGTTCCGTTGATGGATGAACTGAATGGCCTCATTGGCGCCGTCGCAGGTGCCGTCCGGACCGGGATTCTCGTAGGTCCCGTAAAAGTAGGGCGTTTGGGCCGCAAATTCAGCGGCGCAGGTGTCGACCATTTTATAAGCGGCATGAAAAGGCTGCCGGATGGCCAGCCCAGACAATCGCCGGATAATCCCATCCGGGAAACCCAGCTTCTTGGCCTGGATATAAAGGCTCTGGTCAAGAAAACCACTGTCCGGATCGCCGGCGGCACTCAGCCCTGCCAGAAGGGCGTGATGGCCGTTCTCGGAGGCAGCCACAGCCAGTTTTTGCTCCATCTGAACCAATCGGAGAAGCTTCGCCAAGAACCAAAGGTCGATCTGGGTGATCTGATGGATCGCCTCACAGGAGATGCCGCGATGCAAGGCTTCGAACACCATAAAAAGCCGCTGGTCATCGCATTGGTGCAGCCGTTCCCAGATTTCTTCCTTGGGCAGATCATGCAGCTTCGGCAGGCGCAGGCTTTCCAGGGAAAGTTCGGCGCCGCGGACGGCTTTCATGATGGCCTCTTCGAAGGAAGTGCCAATGGCCATCACCTCGCCGGTGGCCTTCATTTGAGTGCCCAGTGTGCGTTTGGCGTATACAAATTTATCGAAAGGCCATTTGGGCAGCTTCACCACCACATAATCCAGAGCCGGTTCAAAGCAGGCGCAGGTTTTTCCGGTGATGGTGTTGAGGATTTCATCCAAGGTATAGCCGATGGCGATTTTTGCCGCCACTTTGGCGATGGGATAGCCCGTGGCCTTGGAGGCAAGCGCTGAAGACCGGGACACCCGGGGATTGACCTCGATCACGGCATATTCAAAGCTGTGCGGATTCAAGGCGAACTGGCAGTTGCAGCCCCCACGGATATCCAGGGCGGTAATAATGTCCAAAGCCGCACTGCGCAGCATTTGGTATTCTTTGTCGGATAAAGTCACCGCCGGGGCGATGACGATGCTGTCGCCCGTATGGACGCCCACCGGGTCGAAGTTTTCCATGGAACACACGGTGATGACATTGCCGGCGCCGTCGCGCATCACTTCGAATTCGATCTCTTTCCAGCCGCTGATGCATTTCTCCACCAGGATCTGCGTGATGGGCGAAAGCCTCAGTCCATTTTCGGCGATTTCCTTGAGCATTTCCTCCGTCTGGGCGATGCCGCCGCCGGTACCGCCCAAGGTAAAGGCCGGACGAACGATGACCGGATAGCTGACCTCTTGGGCAAAGGCCAGCGCGTCCGACACGGTGGTCACGACTTTGGAGGGAATGACCGGCTGACAGATGGATTCCATGGTATCCTTGAACATCTGGCGGTCCTCCGCCTTATCGATGGTCACCGGGTCCACCCCGAGAAGCTTCACGCCGTGCTGCTCCAGGAAACCTTTCTTGGCCAGCTGCATGGCCAGGGTCAAACCGGTCTGTCCGCCCAGCGTGGCCAGCATGCTGTCCGGTTTTTCTTTTTCAATGATTCGTTCCAGGGTCTCAATGGTCAGGGGTTCGATATAAATCTCGTCTGCCATGGCCCGGTCGGTCATAATGGTGGCCGGATTGGAGTTGACCAGCACCACCTCCAGGCCCTCTTCCTTCAGCGCCCGGCAGGCCTGGGTCCCTGCATAGTCAAACTCGGCGGCCTGGCCGATGACGATAGGCCCTGAACCGATCATCAGAACTTTTTTGATCTCTGGATTCAAAGCCATCTTATTTCGCTCCTTCCATCAAGGCAATAAACCGGTCGAACAGGAATCGGGTATCCAAAGGCCCTCCGCAGGCCTCGGGATGGAATTGCACCGAAAAGGCCGGTTGATGGTTGTATTCGATCCCTTCGCAGGTGCCGTCGTTGGCGTTGATAAAGCTCAGCCTTGCAGAAGGCGGCAATGTTTCATTCTTGACCGCATAGCCGTGGTTCTGGCTGGTAATGTAGACTCGGCCGGTGGCCAGCTCCTTGGCCGGCTGATTGGCGCCCCGGTGTCCGTATTTCAGCTTCTCGGTCTTAGCCCCCTGGGAAAGGGCGAGAAGCTGATGTCCGAGGCAGATGCCGAACATTGGGATCCCGGCTTCACAGCAAGCGGCGATTTCCCGGATGGCCGAGACGTTCTCTGCCGGGTCCCCCGGTCCGTTGGACAGCATGATCCCGTCCGGATGCAGATCAATGATTTCCGCGGCAGGGGTCAAGGCCGGCACGGTGATCACACGGCAGCCCCGCTTTTGCAGTTCCCGCCGGATGTTGTCCTTCGCGCCAAAATCCCATAAAACCACCCGATGCTTTTCATCCCGGCCGGGCGTTATATCCACTTCCCCGCAGCTGACCGATTCCACCGCGTCGATGATCCGGAAGCTGCGGAGTTCTTCAAGCTCAGCCGGCAAGATGGGCTCACTGCTGATTTTCGCGTTCATCACACCGTATTCCCGGATGATCTTGGTCAATTCACGGGTATCGAGGTCCCATAAACCAATAATCCCCTTTTCTCTTAAAAAGGTGTCAAGATCCCCTTCACATCGAAAGTTGGAGGGGTCCTGGCACCATTCACGGACAACATAAGCTTTTAATCTTGGTTTGCTGCTTTCAAAGTCAGAAGGGATCACACCGTAATTACCGATCAGAGGAAACGTCTGCACGACGATCTGTCCGTAATAACTGGGGTCCGTCAAGGTTTCCAGATAGCCGGTCATCGCCGTGGTAAATACAATTTCCCCGACGGTCTCGCCATCCGCGCCAAAGCGTTTTCCTGCAAATACTTTGCCATTTGCCAGCGTCAGATATGCCCGCTGCTCCATCAATTAATCCCCTCCATAATCATTGCGTCAAAACAGACCTTTTATTGCCGATCTCCGGTGTCGGTTCAGCAGGTCTCAAATTGGTCTTTGGTATGATTGCCCACTTCCATAGGGTAAGCTCCGGTAAAACAGCCTGTGCAGAAATCCACCTGACAGCCGCTGCAGGCTTCCTTCAGTCCTTCCACGCTGATAAAACCCAGGCTGTCCGCGCCGATCCGCTTGGTCAGCTCCTGAACGGTGATCTGATTGGCAATCAGATTGGCCTCGTCGTCGATGTCCGTGCCGAAATGACAGGTATGCCTGAAGGGGGGGGAAGAGACTCTCATGTGGACCTCTGCCACCCCTGCCTGTCTTAAACTCTTGATGATCCGGGCGCTGGTCGTGCCCCGGACGATGGAATCATCCACCAGGACGACTCGTTTGCCTTTGATGTTGGCCTTCAGCGGGTTCAGCTTCAGCCGGACCGCGGCTTCGCGCTGGGTCTGGGACGGGAAGATAAAGCTTCTCCCGATATAACGGTTTTTCACAAAGCCGGAAACGCAAGGGATGCCGCTGGCCGCCGCATAACCCAGGGCAGCCTCCAGACCGCTGTCCGGCACACCGCAAACCACGTCCGCTTCCACCGGATACTCGCGGGCCAGGACCTTGCCGGCCTGAAAACGGGCCTGGTAGACGCTGACGCCGTCGATGATGGAGTCCGGACGCGCAAAATAGACATATTCAAAAATGCACAGACCCTGCTTCTTTTCCTTCAAGACCATGCTGCTGGACAGCTGGCCTCCATCGATGACCACCATTTCGCCGGGAACCACATCCCGGAGGAAATCGAAGCCGGCACTGTCCAGGGCGCAGCTTTCAGAGGCAACTGCCAAGCCATGCGCACTGCGGCCCAGACACAGAGGCCGGAAGCCCCAGCCGTCCCGCAGGGCGATGATTTTATTCTGATTGGAAAGGATGACCAGCGAAAACGCGCCGCGCAGCCTGCGGGCCGCTTTGACCACCGCTTCCTCGATATTCTCACTGCGCAGGGCCTCGTAAGCGATCAGTGTGGCGATCACCTCGCTGTCGTTGGTGGCTGTGAAATCACAACCGCGGCTTTCCAGCCGCTCTTTGATCTCTGCCCCATTGACGATGTTGCCGTTATGGGCAACGGCGATCCTGCCCTTCAGATATTCTTTGACGATGGGCTGCGTGTTTTCCAGGCAGTTGCCGCCGGTGGTGGAATAACGGACGTGTCCGATGGCCAGGTTGGCGGGCGGCAATTGGCTCAGCCTTTCACCGCTGAACACTTCGCTGGTCAGCCCCACGTCTTTGATGCAGCGGATCGAGTTGTTGTAAAGAACGGCGATGCCCGCCCCTTCCTGACCGCGATGCTGCAAAGCCAGGAGGCCGTTGTAGGTCAAGCCTGCCGCCTCTTTGGCTGCCATCGAGACGCCGAAAACACCGCATTCTTCTCCCAACTTTCCGGAAATCGCCGATTCGGAGGCCGTTGCTGCCCGGTTCATCCATTTTTCTACCATATTCCGCTCTCTTTCATCGATTGTTTTCGCTTTCATAGGTCCGGAGGATCCCTTGGGCCACCTCCCGTTTGCTGGTGCGCAGGTCCATGGCCTGCCGTTCAATGTATTTGTGCGCCTGGGCCTCGGTCATGTCGAGGTATTGGATCAGCACGCATTTCGCGCGGTCCACCAAGCGGATATCCTGGATTTTTTGCTGAAGCTGCGAATTTTCCTTTTGCAGACCCATCAGCCTCCGGTGATAGGCCTTGACCAGTTGGAGGACTTGGCCAAACAATGCGCGGCTGACCGGTTTGGTCATCTGGAAAATCCCGCAATCCTCGGCCCATGGACCGGCGAAATCCGCCGGTTCCGGTTTGGTCAGAAAAATCACACCGGAGACGGTGTCCACCGCAGCCTGGATGGCCAGTTCCTTGCCGGTTTCATCGGAAAGCGGTGCGTTGATGATGATCAGTTCAAAAAATTCTTCCTTCAGGCGTCTTCTTGCCTGGGCAGCGCTGTCTGCAACGGTCAGCTGCCGGGCAGCCCGGTCCTGAAGAAGATCTGTCAGGATTTCTCCGCCCTTGGCTGAGCTGGAGACGATCAGGACCCGATCCATGCAAGCACGCCCTCCTCCTTCAGAACCTCCGAATGGAATCGCGGTCCCCCGCAACCCCATAATAGTATATTATACACTGACATGCGAACCGGTAAAAGCCACCTGGATGGATTTTTTCAAAGGGGCCGGACAGAATACCGGCCGGACCCGCTAATCCATGACGATATACTGGTCCCGCTCCGCGCCTACGGAAACGTACTTGATTTTACAGCCTACCTTTTCCTCCAGGAAGCGGACGTATGCTAAGGCTGCGGCCGGCAGATCCGCGGCCCTTCGACAAGCGCTGATGTCACAGCCCCATCCTTCCACCGTCTCAAAGACCGGTTTCGCTGTTTCCAGAGGCGCCCCCACAGGGAACTCCGTGGTCTGTTTCCCGTCCACTTCATAAGCCGTGCAGACCTCGAGCGTCTTGAAAACCGAAAGGACATCCAGCTTGGTCAATGCCAGGATATCCGCGCCCTGCATACGGACACCATATCGGGAAGCCACCACATCGAACGGGCCGACCCGACGGGGGCGTCCGGTGGCGGCGCCGTATTCCGCGCCGGCTTCCCGCAGGGTTTCTGCTGACTTGCCAAAATATTCGCAGGTAAAGGGGCCTTCGCCCACGCAGCTGGAATAGGCCTTCATGATCCCGATGGTGTTGGTGAGCTTGTGGTTGGGGATCCCCGACCCGATGGGGGCATAAGCCGCGATGGTGGAGGAAGAGGTCGTATAGGGATAGATCCCGAAATCGATGTCCCGGAGGGCGCCCAGCTGCGCCTCAAACATGATGCGTTTGTTGTCCTGGACGGCTTTGTCCAGATAGAGGCCAACATCACAGACAAAGGGTTTCAGCACATCCCCGAATTTCCCGACCCATTCCCAGATATCATCAAATTCGATGGGTTTGCTGTGATAGACCCCTTGCAGGGTCAGGTTTTTCCAGGCAACCAGATCCCGCAGCCGTTTTTTCAGAGCTTCCGGATACCGCAGCTCCCCCATGGGCACGCCTTTTTTCAAATATTTATCAGCATAGACCGGCGCGATGCCGCGGCGGGTGGAGCCGTATTTCATATCACCCAGCCGTTCTTCTTCCAAAATATCCTGCATTTTATGGTACGGCAGGCAAATGATAGCCCGGTCACTGATTTTTAGGTTCTCCGGGGTGATCTTGACCCCTGCGGAGGTCAGCTTCTGGATTTCTCCGCAAAGATGCTCCAGATCCACCACCATGCCGTTGCCCATAACATTGACGATTTCCGGGCGCAGAATCCCGGAAGGCAGAAGATTCAGGATGAACTTGCCCAAATCATTGATCACCGTATGTCCCGCATTGTTTCCTCCCTGATAGCGAACGACGATATCATAATCCTCGGAAAGCAGGTCAACCATACGGCCCTTGCCTTCATCACCCCAGTTGATTCCCGCGATTGCTGTTAACATAATGTTTCCTCCTATTCGTCAGATGTTGCATATCTATTAATAACGTTCTTGGAATCGGACAGGACGCCATAGCATGACAGCCTGTCCGGAATAAACAGGTCCTTATTAAGGATATAACAGTTCAGAGCGTTCTTCAATAGAATATATCTCTGGGAAAACCCATAGGAAAAGCGTCCATCCGGAACCGCCAGCCAAACAGCCTCCCGTCGATGAACGCCCTTGTTCGGTAATAAGAATACTCTTTCCTTATAAGACTGTCAATCGTTCTCCCTCTTGCCGTTTATGTATACATATTCAAGACCCGCAAACGATCCTAAAAAGCAATTGACAAGGACCTTCTCCAGCCGTATAATATCAACATATTCAGCAAAGGCGCTGCGGACGTTGGTCCTCAGCGCTTTTTTTCATTTGACAGGAGGCAAGACGATGAGTAGAATATCTGAACTCTTTGGCAGCGCCGTCTTCAACGACGACGTGATGAGAGACCGGCTCCCCAGCAACATTTATAAATCTTTGCGCCGCACCATGTACAAGGGTACCGTTCTGGAGCCCGAAGTGGCGGATGTGGTTGCCAACGCCATGAAAGACTGGGCCATCCAGAAAGGCGCCAGCCATTATACCCACTGGTTCCAGCCGATGACCGGCATCACCGCGGAGAAACATGACAGCTTCATCTCCCCCACCGCCGATGGCAAAGTGATCATGGATTTTTCCGGCAAGGAACTGGTCAAGGGAGAGCCGGACGCTTCGAGCTTTCCTTCCGGAGGCCTGAGGGCAACCTTTGAAGCCAGAGGCTATACCGCCTGGGACCCCACTTCCTTCGCCTTCATCAAAGACGATACCCTTTGCATTCCCACCGCCTTCTGTTCCTACAGCGGCGAGGTCCTTGACAAAAAAACCCCGCTGCTTCGTTCCATGGAAGCCTTGAATATCCAGGCCGTCCGCATTCTTCATCTCTTCGGCAAAACCGATGTCCATCGCGTCATCACCACCGTCGGACCGGAGCAGGAATATTTCCTGGTGGATCATGATTTATATTTGAAACGCAAAGACCTGAAATTCTGCGGGCGGACGCTTCTTGGGGCCAAACCGCCCAAGGGCCAGGAGATGGAAGACCACTATTTCGGCTCCCTTCGTCCTCGTGTGTCCGCCTTCATGAAAGATCTGGATGAGGAGCTTTGGAAGCTGGGGATCCTGGCAAAAACCGAGCACAACGAAGTGGCTCCAGCCCAGCATGAGCTGGCTCCCATCTTTACCACCACCAACATCGCCACAGACCACAATCAGCTGACCATGGAGATGATGAAAAAGGTTGCGCTCCGTCACAACCTGGCCTGCCTGCTCCATGAAAAGCCCTTCGCAGGCGTCAACGGCAGCGGCAAGCACAACAACTGGTCCATGACCACCGACCGGGGCGGCAACCTGCTGGAACCCGGCGATTCACCTCAGGACAACGTTCAGTTCCTGCTTTTCCTGGCTGCCATCATCAAAGCCGTGGATGAATACCAGGATCTCCTGCGCATCTCCGTGGCCAGCGCCGCCAATGACCATCGTCTTGGGGCCAATGAAGCGCCGCCGGCCATTGTTTCGATCTTCCTGGGCGATGAGCTGACCGCGGTGGTGGATGCCCTCGCCAGCGGTGACATCTACGTTTCCAAAGACAAGGTCCACATGGATTCCGGCGTCAGAACCCTGGCCCGTTTCCCGAAGGACACCACCGACCGCAATCGCACCTCTCCCTTTGCCTTCACCGGCAACAAATTCGAATTCCGTATGCTGGGTTCCGCCTTTTCCATCTCCGGTCCCAACATCATCCTCAACACCATCGTCGCCGACGCCCTGCGCCAGTTCGCCGACACCCTGGAAAGCAGCGATGATTTCAATACCAGCCTGATGGAGCTGATCCGCAGCACCATCATCAAGCACCGCCGCATCATTTTCAACGGCAACAACTACTCTGAAGAGTGGGTCATCGAAGCGGAGCGCCGCGGCCTTTCCAATTACAAGTCCACCGTGGAAGCCCTTCCTCATTTTATTGATGAAAAAAATATCGAGCTGTTCATGCTCCACGAAATCTTCACCAAAACCGAGATCCATTCCCGCTATGAGATTCTGATGGAAAACTATTGTAAAACCATCGCCATCGAAGCCCAAACCCTTCTGGAAATGATCCGTCAGGAAGTGATCCCCGCCGTCTGTGCTTACCAGAAAGACCTGGTCACAACGGCCACTCTGAAACAGAGCTTCTCCTCCGAAATGGACTGCAGCCTTGAACATAAGCTGTTGAGCTCCATTTCCTCGCTTTCCGCCTGTCTCTTCAAAAATGCCGAAGCCTTGGATGTGATTCTTTCCCAGGCCAAGAGCCACCAGGACGTCCTTGAGCAAGCCCATGCTTACCGCAGCGATGTGATCCCGGCCATGCAGGAAATCCGGATCATTGCAGACCAGCTGGAGACCCTGACCGGTAAGACCTACTGGCCTTTCCCTACTTACGGCGAGCTGCTGTTCAGCGTATAGACCTCTTATCGGCATCATCGCAAAGGCGGTACTTTTTATAAGGAAAAGTACCGCCTTTTTTATGCAGGGCGTCGGATTTCGTGGTACAATAGTGAATAAAACTTTTGGAACCATAATTAATCATTAAAAGGAGCTGTTGCGTTTCATATGAATAACGAGAGAATCGTCGTTCTCGACTTTGGCGGCCAATACAACCAACTGATTGCCCGCTGTGTCCGTGAGGCCGGCGTCTTTGCCGAGATCCTCCCCTATGACGCCCCCATTCAGAAGATCCTCGAAGGGGGCACCTCCAAGGATGCGCCGGAGGCTTCTTCCCGAGGCACCTTGAAGGGGATCATCCTCACTGGAGGCCCTGACAGTGTTTATCTTGAAGATTCTCTGCGCTGCAGCCCCGAGATTTTCTCTTTGGGCGTTCCGGTCCTGGGAATCTGCTACGGCATGCAGCTGATGGCCTACCTGCTGGGCGGCCGTGTGGGCAAAGGCCTGGCCAGCGAATTCGGCCATACGGAAATCACCTTCGGGGAGCACCCCCTCTTTGCGGGCCTCTCCGCCCAGCATGTCTGGATGAATCATGTAGATGCCGTTTTGAACGCCCCGCCTGGCTTTGTTCCTATCGCCTCCACGGCACACTGCCCCATTGCGGCTTTTGCCAATGACGAGAAGCAGCTCTATGGCCTGCAGTTCCATCCCGAAGTGAAGCATACGCCCAACGGCGCCCTGATGCTCAGGAACTTCTGCTACAACATCTGCGGCTGCCGCGGCGACTGGCAGATGGCTGATCTGGGCACGGCGCTGGTCGAGCAGATCCGGCGACAGGCTGGCCAGAGCTCCGTGATCTGCGCCCTTTCCGGCGGCGTAGACTCCTCCGTGGCCGCGGTTTTAGTCCACAAAGCCATTGGCAGCCGACTGACCTGTATTTTTGTGGACCATGGCCTCCTTCGCAAAAACGAAGCTGAGGAAGTCATCACCTTCTATAAAGAAACCCTGGGGATGAACATCATCATGGTGGACGCCTCCGAGCGTTTCCTGGGGAGACTGGCTGGCGTGGCCGATCCGGAACGGAAGCGAAAAATCATCGGCGAAGAATTCATCCGGGTCTTTGAAGAAGAAGCCATCAAGCTGGGCGGCGCCGATTACCTGGTCCAGGGTACCATCTATCCCGACGTGATCGAAAGCGGTCACGGCGCAGCGGCCGTCATCAAGAGCCATCATAACGTGGGCGGCCTGCCGGAGGACATTTCCTTCAAAGGGCTCATCGAGCCCCTGCGCTCCCTGTTCAAAGACGAAGTCCGCCGTTTGGGCGAGACGATGGGGATCCCCCATCGTCTGGTTTGGCGGCAGCCTTTCCCGGGCCCTGGCTTGGCCATTCGCATTATGGGGGAAGTAACCCCCGAGCGACTGCGGATCGTCCGGGAAAGCGACTGGATCTTCCGTGAGGAGGTGGCCAAAGCCGGACTAGATGAAGCCATCTGGCAATATTTCACTGTATTTACCGGGATCCAGACCGTGGGCGTCATGGGCGACGGCAGAACCTATGATTATGTGATCGCCGTCCGTGCCGTCACCAGCACCGACGCCATGACCGTGGAATTTGCAGAATTGCCCTGGCCGCTCTTGCGCCGGATCTCGCAGCGCATCATCAACGAAGTGGACGGCTGCAACCGTGTTGT
>CALMWJ010000228.1 GCA_937873525.1 uncultured Peptococcaceae bacterium
CGATGCCCAAGGCCGGCGCCTTCACTGGCCCCTTCCACCAGACCGGGGATGTCCACCAGAACAAAGCTTTCCTCATCCCCTAAACGAACCACGCCCAGATTCGGATCGATGGTGGTGAAATGGTAATCGCCGATTTTCGGCTTCGCGGCCGATACCCGGCTGATGATCGAAGACTTGCCCACATTGGGAAAGCCCACCAAGCCAACATCTGCCAGCAGCTTCAATTCAAGGATCAACCAGGTTTCATCACCCTGTTCACCGTTGTCGGCAACCTCCGGGGCTCGGTTCACCGATGAAACAAACCGTGCGTTGCCCTTGCCGCCCTTGCCGCCTTTGGCTACCATAAGCCTCTGGCCGTGGCAAATCAGGTCGCCGATCAGCCGGCCATCTTCCCGTTTAACCACAGTTCCTACGGGGACCCTGACAATCAAATCATCTCCATGAGCCCCATGCATATTTTTACTTTTGCCATTTTCACCGGCAAATGCTCTGAAATGTTTTTTATAGCGGAAATCCACCAGCGTGCGGAGCCCTTCGTCCGCAATGAAAATGACGCTGCCGCCTTTTCCGCCGTCTCCGCCGGAAGGCCCGCCGTCAGGAACATATTTTTCCCGGCGAAAGGCGACGGCCCCGTTGCCTCCGTGGCCGGCTTTCACAAATATTTTGGCATAATCGTAAAACATGCATCCTCCTCAAAGATTCAAAGAACAAAAAGCCCCGGCAGTGCCGAGGCTATTTCATGCCTAAAGCGTATCCAAAGGGCTCCTCCGGCAGCATTATAAATCATACGGATCCGGTTAGAATTCCCTATGCCTGGACCTTTTCAGCGTAAATACTGACTTTTTTACGAGTCTTATCCAAGCGTTCAAACTTGACATACCCGTCGATCAGTGCAAAAAGGGTGTCGTCCTTGCCCAGGCCCACGTTGTTGCCGGGATGAACTTTCGTGCCTCTTTGACGGACAAGAATATTTCCTGCATTGACCAGCTGGCCGTCAAACCGTTTGACACCCAGTCTCTGAGCGGCGCTGTCGCGGCCGTTTCGGGAGCTGCCAACGCCCTTTTTATGAGCGAACAGCTGCAAATTCATTTTGATCATGCTTCCTTCACCTCCTGTAAGGCTATCTCGATAAACTCTCCATACTCCTGCCGGATCGCTTCCAAGCCCCGGAGCATGGTCACCAATATCACTTGTGCGTCATGGTCCTGCTG
>CALMWJ010000229.1 GCA_937873525.1 uncultured Peptococcaceae bacterium
AAAATCGCTGATTTTGCCGAGAAGGCCATCGAGAGCCTTGGCTTTGGCGTCGTGATCGTTGAGGCAGAAACCCACAAGATCATCTATATCAACCAGAAAGCCCTTGCCATGAGCGGCTATACTGCGGAGACGGTCCTTGGCAAGACATGTCATAAGTTGTTGTGTCCCGCCGAGATCGGGATGTGCCCCATCTCCGATTTAGGGCAGACGGTGGACAATTCCGAACGGAAGATGCTCTGCGCCGACGCAACCAAGCTTCCCATCATCAAAACCGTGGTTTCCATGACCTTTGAGGGCAAGGAATACCTGATCGAAAGTCTGGTGGACAATACGGAACGGAAGGCCGTGCAGAGCCAGCTGACCGAATCCTACCAGAGCCTTCAGCTGGAGATCCAGCAGCGGAAGGAAATTCAGGAGAAGATCAAGCATCTGGCCTATCATGATCATCTCACCGGCCTGCCAAACCGTTTGCTTTTTACCGAACAGCTCAGGCAGGCGATCCGCCGGGCTTCTCTGTCCGGAAGCATCCTGGCGGTCATGTTTCTGGATCTTGATATTTTTAAGATGATCAATGATTCCATGGGACATGATGCCGGCGACCAATTGCTCAAGGTTGTTTCCAGCCGGCTCAAGCAGACCCTTGGGGAAAATGATATTCTGGCCAGACTCGGCGGGGACGAATTTATTGTCATGATCGAGGAGGCGAAGGATCTGGAAGCGGTGTGCGCCACGGCATCCAGGATCCTGGCCAGTTTCAGCCAGCCCTTTACATTGCAAGGCAAGGAATGTTTCCTGACCACCAGCATCGGGATCGCCGTCTATCCAGTGGACGGCGCCGATGAGGAGACCTTGCTGAAAAACGCGGATATCGCCATGTACCGTGCGAAAGAAAAGGGGAAAAATCAGTATGTGCTGTGCTCACCGCTGATCAAAAGCACGGTGACCGAGAACATGAGCCTGGCCAATGATCTCTACAGGGCACTGGACCATCATCAGCTGGAACTTTACTACCAGCCTCAGGTTAACTGTCAGTCTAACCAGATCGTGGGTGCAGAAGCCTTGCTGCGCTGGCATCATCCCGAGTTGGGGATCCTTTCACCCAGCAAATTTATTCCCATCGCGGAACAGACCGGTCTGATCATTCCCATCGGCGAGTGGGTTATGAGAACGGCGTGTCGCCAGAACAAGCAATGGCATGATGCAGGCTACAGCAGAATCCGGATCGGCGTCAATCTGTCCGTCAAGCAGTTTCAAAATCCTCAGCAGCTGCTAGGCCAGGTTGAGGATGCGCTTCAGGAAACAGGTTTGTCTCCTGAATATCTTGAGCTGGAAATTACCGAAAGTCTGGCCATGAAGGAAAAGCATCACGTGGCGGATACGCTGAATGTCCTCAAGGCCATGGGAATACGCATTTCCATCGACGACTTCGGAATGGAGTATTCCTCTCTAAGTTACTTAAAACATCTGCCAGTGGACCGGATCAAGATCGCCATGCCCTTTATTCACGGAATCCAGGTCAACAATGTGGATGAAGCAATCACCAAAGCGGTTATCGTCCTGGCAAAGAGCATGGGTAAAAGCATCATCGCCGAAGGGGTTGAAACGGAGACCCAGCTGGCTTTCCTGACCCAAAGAATGTGCGATGAGATCCAGGGATATCATTATTTCAAGCCGATGCCCTCCGGTCAAATGGAAACGCTGCTGAAAAATACCATGAGGAATACAGCGACTGCAGTATGCTGACATCGTTCTTTGATCGTGCCGCCCAGCCGGGCGGCATTTTTTATATAAATCCGATGGAATTTGTCATCGAAGCCGATTATAATTCTATTGAAGGGGACAAGGGCACCGCCATCCTCAAACCTGGACAGAGACTTTTTCTCAGCGTATTGAAGCGAAGAAGCAGGGGGAATTGAATGGAGCATCTTAATTACATCCTCAGCGGTATTCTGGATGTGGTAACCTTCCTGAGCCTTGGCATCAGCTTTTATGCTTGGCGCCGCCGGAACATTCCGGGGGTGATTCCACTCTGTCTGATGAGCCTGGCTGCTGCGTTCTATACCTTTGGCTACAGTATGGAACTCATATCAGGATCCCTGGAGGAGATTGACTGGTGGGGAAAGATCCAATACACCGGCTTATCCTTCATACCCTCCCTCTGGGTTATCCAGGCCCATGCGATGACCGGCAGGGAATTGAGAATCAAAAAGCATTATCTTGCCCTGTTGGTCACGATCCCGCTGCTGACCTTTCTATTCCGATGGACCAATGAATACCATGGACTGATCTATAAAACCATGTCTCTGGTCAGCAATGGCTATTTTGATGTGCTTCTGTTCCAAAAAGGATTCTGGTATTATCTGCATTCTGTGTTTTTTTTCTTTTGCGCCGGCCTTTCAGTCCTCATGTATTACCGAGCCTCCCTGCGATCCGATGATTATTTGCGCAGACAATTCATACTGCTATCCTGGACGTCGATTCTTCCTTTTGCCGCCCTGCTGATGAATCTGGCCGGATGGACACCCTTGCAGCTGGACAGCGGCCCCATGACGGTTTTCATCATCTTTGTTCTTTTCAGCTATGCGTTGGACCGATATGACATGATGCATATTATTCCCCTGTCACGGGACATTATCTTTGACTGGATTTACGATGGAGCGCTGGTGGTGGATCAGGACTATCGCCTTAGGGATTTCAACCAGGCCGCCCGAAAGATATTTCCATTGCTGGATCAGCAACGCATCGGAATGGATCTTCAGGCAGTCACTGAAGAATGTCCTGAATTTGGCAGGCTATTAAAAACTTGGGATGCTGTGAATCCCATCGCTGACCGAACGGACACCGGAAAAACACCGGCAGAGGACGTCTTTGAGTTCAGCCTTCAGGAAAAAGACGGCGCCGCCCATTACTTCAAAGCGAGGCCTATGGCATTGTTCGATGAGGGAATCCGGATCGGCAGCACCGTCCTGATCTCCGACGTGACGGACGAAAAGGAGATGTTGTTGAAGCTGGAAAGAACGGCTCAGTACGACAGCCTGACGGGTGTCTTCAACCGGAGTTACCTTCTTGAAAGGATCCAGCACGAAACTTCCCGGTTGGAACGGCAGTCGGGGCATGGTGTATTGATCATGTTCGACATCGATCATTTTAAACACATCAACGATTTATATGGACACCAAGCAGGTGACGCGGTTCTTCGGGACCTTGCCGCCGTCGCAAAAAGCGCCATGAGGTCCAATGATTTATTGGGACGATACGGCGGCGAGGAATTCATTGCGTTTCTGCCGGACCTTGCATTGCCGCAGGCGATGGTGATCGTCGAACGCTTGAGGGCGGCTTTTGAGGAACATCGTTTTATTTATCAAGGCCAGGCCATCCAAGTGACGGCCAGCTTCGGCGTAACGGGATTTCACGTTCAGGACCCCAAAGACGGCGTTGCCATCGACGACCTGGTGCAGCGGGCGGACCAGGGCCTTTACAGGGCAAAGAAGAACGGCCGGAATCAGCTGGCGGTGGTTTAATCAAGGCCTCCTGCGATTCCGGGATTGGGAGGCAAGGAATTGAAGGACCCTCCGCCGTTGTCATCGAGAAAACAGGATGGAAATCAAAAAACCTTGATCCCCCTATTGTCAGAGGATCAAGGCTTTTGTGTTTTAGCAAAGAATGGATGGCGCAAAACAGAAGGTCTATGGAAGTATGATTTATAATGGCAGAATGGTCTTGCCGAATTCCTGGTTCAGGATCTGAGCGACGGCGCTGTAGATCGCAGAAGAGCCGCAGAAGATGCCAACATATCCGGCAAAGATATGGATCGATGCGGATCCGGTGAAGTTTGCGGCAGCGAGAAGGAAAAAGAGCAGGACCAGCGAACTGAAGATAACTTGGCTGGCACGGTTGTGCTTCAGCGTTCCGATGAACATAAAGAAACTGAAGATTCCCCAAAGTCCTAAATAGAAGCCCATGCTGATGGGATCGGCAGATTGGATCCCTTCGAAGGGATTGATCCAGATTATGATCAGGGACCACCAAAAGAAACCGTAAGCCGTGAAGGCGGTGGCGCCGAAAACGTTATTTTTCTTGAATTCCATAACGCCGGCAATCATCTGGGCAGCACCGCCCAAAGCAAATCCCATGGCAATGATGACGATTGAAAGAGGGATGATCTCCGCATTGTGAAGATTGAGGAGAACCGTGGTCATTCCAAAGCCCAGAAGACCAAGGGGGGCCGGATTCGCGATGCTTGATTGAGATGGCAGTGTTGTCATAGTTTGGCAAACGTCCTTTCGTACTTTCTGATTTTGCTAAAACGCCCGCCTATAGTAACATAAATAGGCGTTAAAAACAATAACGGATGTTGGGAAACGGGCTTTTGGGTCTGGGGGGACGGGGACTTTTTGCGGCGCTCGCAAAA
>CALMWJ010000230.1 GCA_937873525.1 uncultured Peptococcaceae bacterium
TTGATTCAGGAATAGGGGGGAATAACATGGCTGAAATCAATTTTTTTGCGCCTTACATTTTGAAGGAACAAAAAAAGCAAAAGGTCAGGAATCGTATCAAGCTAGGCCTGCTGATTGCTGTGCTGATCGCAGGAGGGATATCAGGTTTTCTATTTTTGGCGGACCAACAATTGAAAGCGGAAATCAGAGCCACAGAAACCTATTTGATCGCACCGGAAATTCAGGAAAAAATCGCTAAAATGGAAACCATGAAGCTTCGCATGGAAATGGGGGCGAAGTATCTTCAAGAGGTTCAGGATACGGAGGCTCGAATCGCGGCAGTCGATATCATTGATGTGAAGCTGATGGACACTTTAGCCTCCACGTTGCCCGCAGGATGCACCTTCAGTGAAATGACGCTGGATGTCAATACCCTTGCCTTAACGGGGACCGCAGTGACGAATCGAAATGTCGCTGAAATCGAATACAATCTGAAGAAAACCGGGTTATTTAAAACGGTGAATGTGAATGACATCAGCACTGAGAATGATACCCGTACCTTTTTGTTGAACGCGACTTTCCGTTAAGGATGTGATGATATGAAACTGAGTCAAAGAGAAAAAATCCTGCTTTCAGTATTGGGAATTCTGGCGCTATTATGGCTTTACTATTCCTTTGTGTTTACGCCGCAATATGCTGCGCTTCAGGAAACCGAAGGAAAACTGGAGGAACTGCAGAAAAAGGTGGAAGACATCGAACTGTATAATGATCCCAATGGCGTCATCCAGAAACGGTATCAGGAAACAGAAAAGACGATTGCTGCGGCCACCGAAAAGTATTTTCCGGAGATTTTGCAGGAACGGCAAATCAGAATCGTTGACCAGATGCTGGTCGCTTCCACTTTGAAAGGAAATGTCTTGTCCTTTTCAGAAGTTGCGCCCTTGCCGATTTTGGAAAAGGGGATTGAAGAGGAAAAATCCAAAAAATCAGGCAAGGATACGAAGCCATTCGTAATTCAGGAACTAATAAAACAGATGGATCAGGATCGGGCGCAGGACGAAAAGCAACCTGAATTCACCGGCAGCGGTGTGGTGGAAACACTTCAGACACAAGTCGAATTTACCGGCACCTATCCGCAGTTTACAAGTTTTATTAAAGCCGTCGAATCCTATCCCAAGAAGATCCTGATCAGCAATGTGTTTGTAGCGAATGGCAGAGCGGCCAACAGCAATGCAACCGTTGCTGCCGGTGAAATCACGGGGATGATCACCCTCCAATTCTACGGCATCCCCAAAATGCATCCCAAACAGGATCAGGATTACACCACCTGGGATATTTACGATGTCTATGGCCGGGCGAATCCTTATCTGCCTTGATTATCAAGGCATGGTTCAATCATTGCAGAATAGGAGACGCTATCATGAAATATGAATCGAAGACTCAAATAGTATTAATCTGCCTCTTGATTTGCGGTTTGTCTTTATCGGGCTGCGGCTTGCTGTCAACTCAAACCAAACTGCCGCAAGACACGGCCACCAATACGGCCTCGGATCAATCCAGCACACAGACGGCCGCCAACACCATCGTCCTGAAAATCGATTCCACCACCATGACCGTCAACGGCAGCAGCCGCACCATTCCAGCCCCGCCGGTGATTCGGGAAGGACGGACCCTGGTGCCGGTCCGCGTGGTCAGTGAAGCCATGAGCGCTTCAGTCTACTGGCTGGAGAAGACCAAGCAGATTCGCATCGTGGAAGGCGGCAATGAAATTATCCTGACCATCGGCTCCAAAGAAATGATCATCGGCGGCGTCACCAAAACCATGGATGTGGAGCCCATGATCATCGGCGGCAGCACCTATGTGCCGCTGCGCTTCATCAGCGAGAATCTTGGGGCGGAAATCGCCTGGAACAACGATACCCGGGAAATCACCATCACCCGCTGATGGTCTATTCCAATGCAATCCATCAAATTGAGGTGAGCCTGGTTTGACCCTTATCATCAATCTACTTGTTCTGATCATGGGTCTCATGGTCGGCAGCTTCTTGAATGTCTGCATTTACCGCATTCCGCGGGAGGAAAGCATCGCTTTTCCGCCTTCTCACTGCACTGCCTGCGGGGCTCGATTGAAGCCCTTGGACTTAGTGCCGCTTTTGAGTTACATCTTCTTAAAAGGCCAATGTCGTTATTGCGGACAGAAAATATCCCCCCGGTATTTGATCATCGAAAGCATCCACGGTCTGGGCTGGCTGGCCATCGCCATAGGCTTTGGCGTATCGCCCCATGCCTTGGCCGGCATGATGCTTTTTTCTATGACCCTGGTGATTTCTGCCATTGATATGGAGCATGGCATTATCCCCGACGAGCTGTCCGCCCTGCTGCTGATCACCGGGGTGGCCTATCATTTTCTGAGTCATGAAATCGGATTCCTCAACCGTCTCATCGGAATGGCCGTGGGCTTTGGCTTACTGTTTTTACTTGCAGTGGTCAGCAAAGGCGGCATGGGCGGCGGCGACATCAAGCTCTGCGCCGGCATAGGCTTTTGGCTGGGTTTCCCCGGCTTTTTATACGCACTGCTGGCGGCCTCTGTCATCGGCAGCCTGGTCAGCATCGGTCTCATGGTCCTCAAACGAAAAGGTCTAAAAGAAACCATCCCCTTCGGGCCCTTTCTGATGCTTGGTTTTTTGCTGATTTATTTTTATCAGGAACCACTGCTTCAAGGATACTGGAATCTGATCATGAAGCTCTACGAATGATTTCAGCGACCGAGGTTGCTGAAAATTTGGATGACGGCCGTATGCCGTCTTTGGGGATCTACTGCACTTGACGGGCTGACATGGCCCACTCAAGGGGCTTCTCCATGCATAAAAAAACAAAATATTGAATCAATTATGGCTGCCTGGAAAAAGCAACTTCAGGGAGGCAGCCCAATCTCTCCTATCAATTTTGTTATGGACGATTTCTATATGCAATAAGATTTGTATTCTGAAGGCGAGGTGTAATCGATTGTTGGATATGGCACGAAATCAGGCAAAACAGCGATTCTTCATATCGGCAGTGATGTTGCATCTGGCTTTTGGTGTGTTATTTATCCTTTATTTCCGCACGGTTTCCGTTGCCACAGCGATGTTGGCGATGCTTTTGGTGTTCTTCTGTTCTATGGTTTTCGGCAAGACCTGCGGACTGGTTTCCGGTCTGTTCATTGCCTTGATTCAGTTCATCAGCCTGACGGCGCTCCATCTCCGTACGACAGGGTTCACTTTATCCATTCTCCCATCGATTTTGGACCGACCGGATTTGGCCTCCATCGCCATCCTGCCGGTTTTTGGTTTTTTATCAGGTACTTTGGCCGAAAAGCTGGGCATCTCCAGTCAAGAGAATGCCCGGCAGATGGCCGACCTGAAAGAAGCCAATCAAAACCTCCAGGCGCGGATTGCCAGGCAAGAGGCTGAATCAGCAATGCGCACTTCCAAGCATGGAAATCCGATGGCAGTGGCTTTTTCGAACGGTCAAAGCAGGATTCATGACAAGCTGGCCGGCGCTTTGCTGGCCTCCGTCAACATAGAGAACAGGACGCTTCCTGCTCAACCTTCTGATTCGGTGCTGCTAGGGGACCGACGTCCGGATACCGCCTGGAGATTGTTTGACCTGCTCATTCAAGCCAGGCCGGAAGTCCTTGCTGTGATGGAACCGGACGGCAAGATCATCCGTTCTAATGCCCAACTGATGGCGATCTATGGTTTGTCCTCGTCAGATGGTTCGGATACCGGCAACATCCTTCACGCCCTGGCAACGGAGGATGCCGCCAGGGCTGCCGAAGAATTGCCCAGCGCCATGCAGCCGGGTCGGTGGCCCAATGAGCCATATTCCATGAAAACGCCGGATGGCGGCTATTCCAGGCTGCTGATCTCACCGAAGATCCGGTTTGAAGGCATCGAGAATCCGCCTGCGCTCATCGCCTGCGTGAGCAGCAGAATGACTTATGACGTTTCCTACGGCCGGGGGGGCGGATCCGCGCTCGCCATCGATCTCCAAGAGCTGTCCCGTATGAACCTGTGCTGCCTGACGCCGGAGCATCGGATCGCTTATGCCGATCACCGGGTCGCGGATTTGCTTGGCAAAGCTCCGGTGGCTCTGCTCGGCAAGGAATTCCAACAGCTCATCAGCCGGTCGCATATGGATCGTTTGGATGCTTTCCTGAAAACCTGTATGGAAGGAAAACACTCCTCAGTGGGAATTGAAATGCTGCCGCGGGAAGGGAAACGGAGTATCTTCCTCCTGGGCGCTTACCCCGCCATGAGCACAGCCGGCCGTTATCAAGGAAGCGCACTGTTGATCGAAGACATCACCGGAGTCAAGCTGGTCGAGGAATCCCTTCAGCACCGCTTGTCCATGGAAAAAATGATTTCCAGCATATCCACCCGTTTTATTT
>CALMWJ010000231.1 GCA_937873525.1 uncultured Peptococcaceae bacterium
CTGCTGACCATGAGCATCGGTCCTATGATCAAGTGGCTGGCCGGAATCACGATCATTAAAGGTATTTCCAATCTGATCGTCTTGTCAATCATCGTCGTTACCATTATTAGCTTCTTTTATCCGAAGGTTTATAAAAACGCTGGCGACGTCATGAAAATGGGCCTTGTGAATATTAAAGGAAGCTTCTCTGTTTTGATTTGCGCTGGCTTAATGCTTGGGGCTTTCTATACAGCCGGTCAGATCGACGCAGTCAAAGAATTCGCTCTGGGACTGAATCAAACGGTTTTGAAAATCGGCGGCGGTGCAGCCGAGGTGCTGATCGGCATGCTGACCGGCTCTCAGACCACTGCCCAAAACACGATATTTTCCTTCTTCGGACCTGCATTGGTGCAGATTGGGGTAGACCCGATCCGCGCGGCTATCGCCGGCTCCCATCTGGCCATGTCCGGTCAAGGTATGCCTCCTGCTGACCTGACCACCTTTGTGGTTGCCGGTCTGGTGGGTGGTCTTCTGGGTAAGAAGGTCGACCCGGTCAAGTCCATGCTTTTGAACCTGCCCATGTGCCTCTATTTTATGTTTGTGGGCTTTTTATTCCTGTTTATCTGATTCAGGTTTCAAAGTTTAACGCCTCTTCCTTCTAAAAGAACATGCGTAGCCGAGATGGATTGCCAGCGGCGCAAATCAATGGCAATCCATCTCTTCTTTCGAACCTTCCATAAAGCTCCGGACCAAGCTTTTTTTTCCTTCCGATATTTTCTCTTGCCCATCATGTATACCTGGCTTCTCCGAAGATTTCTCCTTGAATCGGAAAGGGTGGAAATGCTATAATACGTTTATGCTGTTAAAAAGGGGAAGTATCAGCTTTCTCTAAACAATAGTTATTTTTTTAAATAGGTTCGTGAATTTTTTCTTAAACTCCGGTTAAGTCCATTTTTCAGAGGTTTCTGATATCTTAGCGAGGGCTAAAACCTCCGGGTCGCTATCGGGTTGTCACTTTGGGAAGTCTGCTCTCTCCGCGCCTCCGGGCCATCCAAATGAAGCCGATTTGGTCTGGCGGACGGGGATTACAATAATTTTTTTCATTATAATATTATGAAAGAATTATAGCAGTAAACAAATCTACCACAGAGGCAGGTGAGAAAATGTCACTAGAAACCATCCAAAAAATCGCGGCCATCGAATCCGAGGCTGAGAAGCAACGGACAGACGCATTGGCGGAAGCCAAAAAAATCGCCGCTGAAGCGGACAGCGCCGGTCAGGAAAAGCTGCGTCTGGCTAAAGCTGCCGCCGAAGCCGATGTGCGCAAACGCTGCCTTGAGGCAGAAACCCAGGGCAAAGCAGCTGCCGAAGAGATCGCGGCCCAGATGCGATCCCAATGCGCTGCTTTAGAGACTGCCGCGGCCGCTACAATGGACGCTGCAGTGTCAATCATCGTTGAAAAGGTTGTGAACGGCTGATGTCAATCGTAAAAATGTCAAGGCTGCGCATCGTCGCACCCCGGACCATCCGCCGCCCCCTGCTGAGTGAACTGACCCGTTCAGGCTGTGTCGAAGTCGAGAATTCCACAGACACCCTGACCGATCCCCAGTGGTCCGCCGTTCTGCACCGTCTGGATGAACCAGGCGATTCGGCGAGAAAACTGAACGTCTTGAATTCGGCGCTTGAAGCCTTGGGAAAATACGCGCCGGCCAAATCCGGTTTTCTGACCCCCCGGAGACAAATCACTGAGCAGGCCTTCAAAGACCCGCAGAAGGTCGAAGAAGCTTTGGCCGCGGCTGAACAGCTGAATATCCTGACGCGCCAGATTGCCTCCATCTATGCAGAGGAAGGCCGTCTGACAGCAAGAAAAGCTGTTCTGGTCCCATGGAAGAGCATGAATATTCCTTTAGGTACGGAATTCGGCACAAAGTTCAAAGTCCTCTTTGGCGTATGTCCTTCCGGCATCCCTTCATCGGTTCTTCTTGAAACGGCTGACGCCATCGAAGGCTGTTCCCTCTCCCTGGTCAGCAGCGATCGGGAACAGCATTACCTCTTAATGGTCTCTCACCTGAGCGTTTTGGACGAGTCTCTGGACCAATTGAAGTCCAAGGGTTTTTCTCTGGTCAGTTTCAAAGACGTCCAAGGCACCGCAGCGGACAACATCGCCCAGATGGACCATCAGCTGGCGGATCTGGACCGGCAGCGGGGCCAGCAGATCGCTGAGATCCAGTCATTGGCTTCCTGGAAAGAGCCCATCGAGCAAGCACTGGATGCGCTGACCATCGAAGCCCATCGGGACGACGTGTTGAACGGCCTCATGGCAACGGCCAAAACCGTGTATCTGGAGGGCTGGGTCCCTTCGGAGTCCGAGGCGACCGTCGCCGAGATTCTTGAAAAGCAAGGCTGCGCTTACGAGTTCTCTGCCCCTGCAGAGGATGAGG
>CALMWJ010000232.1 GCA_937873525.1 uncultured Peptococcaceae bacterium
CCCTCTTCGTCCAGAATCCCCCAGCGGCCATCTTTTTTATAGAAAGCCCGGTTTTCCCGAAACCCCCACATTTGTTCATAATGGCAGGGAATGATCTCCCGGCCCGCCTCATCCAAGGCTCCGAAAAGGCCTCCCTGCCGGGCGATCACCCGGGGCACAATGGTTTCCGCACCATAGGGTGCCGGATCGCCCAGTTCCAGGTATTCGTATTCGAAAGGGATCACCACCTTGCCTTCCCGGCTGCAAGCACCCCATATCCCGTCTTTGGGCGAGGTGTAATCCGCCTGGATCACGAGAAGCGCCGGTCCCATATCCAGCGGCAGCATACCGGCATGCAGCTTGAACAGCGGCTTGAAATTCCGATCGATGATCTGGAAGCGTCCATTCAGCAAAACGGCAGACCAGCCCCATTGGAAAGGCCGGGCAAAAGCCGTCTCATAGCGCTTCCGGCAACCCCCGCCCGCCTCCAGGTATTCACAAAAGGGAATACCAACGTCAGGGTCGTTGACCATCCCCATCCATTCTCCGCCCTCGCTGGAGCGAACGGACTGGTAACGAGGCGTCACCAGCCAGCGCCCCGTTTCATCAATAAATCCCCATTTTCCTTCAGCTTGGATCGGCAGCATCCGGCGGCCCCTTCCTTTTCAGCTCGAAACATTTTATTCTGCTATTTTAGTGTCATTATGTGCGCTTCCCGGGATTCCGTCAAGAAAAAAAGCGGAGACAGGCACCTCCCGAAGGAAAGGCCCGTCTCCGAACAAACCCCATGATGACTCGCTCCCATCTTCATCTGAAGAAAGATCGCGGTCCGAAGGATTTATGATGCAGCATTCAGGGTTTCTGCGAATTTGATGCCAATTTTATAGAAAGGCAGGGCCGCTAAACTGCCGCCGATCCACTGCCCCAGATTAAAGGGCAGGGAAGCTATGGCGTAGGCACTGTCCATCATGAAATATTCGTAGACAAAGTAACCGCCCAGCATGATCGCCCCGCCAATGAAGCAAGCCGCGGCGTAGGCCTTGAAACTCTTCTGTTTCGCCGTGATGGCGCCTGCCACAAGGCCCATGATCCCTTTGATCACGAAGGTGGCTGGCGCATAGATCATGGCGCCGCCCAGAACGTCTGCCAGGGCGCTGCCGATGGCGGCGGCCAGGAAGCCTCCCAGTGGTCCAAGGATCACCGCGCTGAAATAGATGGCCGCATCGCCCAGGTTCACATAACCGCCAAAGGTGGAAAAAGGAATCGGCACCTTGATCGTCCAGGTCACCACAAAAATGACGGCCGCCATCATACCGATGATGACCATTTTCTTGGTCGAGATTTTATTGGAAGTATTCTGAACACCCATCGCAAATTCTCCTTCAAATCACTATTTCTTTTGGATCCAAGGCTATGATATAATCAAACTGTCTTTAGCACAATGGCCAATTATTTAATTTTTTCTATGGTCAGTTGTGGTCTAAGTTCTCAATCGCGGGCAAAGGAGGCCTCTTGATGTTCATCAGCACGCTGCAGCTTGATCCGGCTGCTTCCACCCCTTTGTATCTGCAGCTGATCCAGTGGATCAAAAAAGAAATCAACCAGGGAAGCCTTGCCGCCGGCGATCGGCTCCCCTCCATCCGAGCCTTGTCCAAGGCTCTGGGCATCAGCCGCATTACGGTTGAAAATGCCTACAATCAGCTTTTGGAAGAAGGTTATCTGACCAGCAAGCCCCAGAGCGGCTATTTTGCTGCGGACCTGAAGGATATCCTGCGTTATGACGATGTCCTGGTGGGCCTGAATTCCTCCGCCAAGCCGGCCGCTGCCTCCCGGGACGCCGCGCGCTCCGATTCCGGGATCGCCGCCATGCCGGCTGCTGCCGAAAACACCCCGTCTCTCCCGATCCGGTACAATTTCCGCAGCAATTATGTGGACAGCCAAAGCTTCAACAGTGCCATCTGGCGACGCTACGTCCATCAGGCTCTCAAGGCCCAGGACATGCTGACCTCTTACGGTGAAGCCCAGGGTGAAGAGGTGCTGCGCTACACCCTGGCCAAATACAGCTATGAAGCCCGGGATGTGAAATGCACGCCCGACCAGATCGTGGTGGGCGCCGGCATCCAAAGTCTTCTGCACATCCTCTGCGGTATTCTGAAGGACCGGGTCAAGGTGATCGGCATCCAATCTCCCGGCTTTTTCCAGGCCGAGCAGATCTTTCTGGATCATGGTTACCGGACGGAGCCCTTCTCTCTGGACATGCTGGAGCCTGAAGCCCCTTCCCCCTATGGCATGGTCTGTGTCAATCCATCCAACCCCTATGAAGGCGGCGCGCTGCCCTCGGCCAAGCGGGTGGAGCTGCTGAGATGGGCCAGCCGGACCAAGACCTTCATCCTGGAGGATGATTACATCGGTGAATTCCGCTATCTGTCCCGTCCGATCCCCTCGCTGCAGGGCATGTCCAACGGCAACAGCGTGATCTATATGGGGTCCTTTTCCCGGACCCTGGTGCCCTCCCTGCGGATCAGCTATATGGTCCTGCCCTTGAACCTGCTTCCCGCCTATCAGAAGGTCAGAGACCGCTACAACCAGACCTCCTCCGGCATGGAGCAGCTGGCTTTGGCCGGCTTCATCGCCGACGGCCACCTGAGCCGCCATATCCGGCATCTGAGAAAACTCTACGCCGCAAAAAATCACCTGCTGCAGCAAGCGCTGCAGCAGGTCTTTGGAAATCAAATCGATATTGCCAGTTATGAAAGCGGCCTGAGGGTCCTCTTGCTGATCCATTCCTCCCTATCCGCCCAGGCTTTGAGCGCTCTGGCTCTGGAACAGGGGATCGCCGTGATCCCGGTGAACACACCGGGCGGCGGCAGGCCTCAGATCATGCTCTCCTATGCCGGCATTCCGGAAGAGGACATTCCGGCAGCGGTCCGGGCCCTGGCCCAAGCCTGGTCTGCCGCGCTACTTTAATGCGGCCTCCGCTGCCTGGGTCACCGCCTCCGAAAAGGTGGGATGGGGCCGGATCACAGCCGCCAGCTGGCCACGGGTCAGACCGTTCACGATGGCGTTGGTCAGCTCGCTGATCAGGTCCGTGGCTCGGGCACACATCAGCTGGGCGCCCAGCAGGACTTCGGTCTCTTTGTCAAAAACCAGCTTGATGAACCCCCGGTCCTGATTCTCAATGACGGATTTTCCGTTGGCGGACATCAAGGCCTTGCCCGTAACCACAGGAATGCCGGCTGCTTTGGCCTCTTCCTCCGTCCATCCGGCGGAGGCAATTTCGGGATTCGTATAGACACAGCCTGGCACAACGTTCAGATGGATCCCGGGCCTTAGTCCGGCCATGCCTTCCACCGCCGTGATGCCTTCCGCGGCTGCCGCATGGGCCAGCTGGATCCCCCCGATCACATCACCGGCCGCATAGATTCCCGGGATGCTGGTCCGGAAGTCTCCATCCACCACCAGCGCACCCCGTTCCATCGCCGGCTCCGCGCCGGGCGCAAACAAGCCTCCGGTATAAGGTTTTCTGCCGATGGCCACCAAAATCCCCGCAGCCGGCAGGCTTTGCGGGGTTTCTTTATATTCAAAATGGCAGACCAGTCCGTCCTCCTCCCGGGCCACCCGGGTCACCTTGGCGCCCGTGAAGATCTGGACCCCTCTTTTTTTCAGGATCATGGCCAGGCTTTGGGAGATTTCCCGATCCATGGCGGGCAGCAGCCTGGGCAAGGCTTCCAGCAGGGTCACCCGGCAACCCAGCGCATTGTATAGAGTGGCCATTTCCACGCCGATGACGCCGCCGCCGATGATGATCAAGGGATCATAGACCTGTCTGCCGGCGTCAGAATCCAGAAGATCATCGCTGGTGAACACCCCCGGCAGCTCCAGTCCCGGAATCGGCGGCCTTGCAGGAACCGCGCCGGTGGCAATCAGGATCCGCTCCGTCTCCAGAATCTTTTCCTCTGCAGCGCCTTCCCCGGCAGCCGTTACGGTGACACGGACCCTTCCGGTTCCAAGAATCATCCCATGGCCTTGCAGAATCTCGACTTTCTGAGACTTCAGCCGCTGACGGATGCCGTCCTTGAGATCCTCGACCACTTTGGCTTTACGCTCCTGCATTTTCACCATATCATAGGATACGTTCTGGGCTGCCAAGCCAAATTCTTCAAAACGCCCCGCTTCCCTGTAAAGCTCAGAAGCGTGCATCAGCGTCTTGGTGGGGATGCAGCCCCGATTGAGACAGGTTCCGCCAATGCCCTGCTCCTCAACCAGAAGGGTTTTCATCCCGGCACCCGCAGCCCGAAAAGCCGCTTCATAGCCGCCCGGGCCACCGCCGATGATGATCAGATCATATGGGTTCTGCATGGTTTGACTCCTTTCCGGTCCCCGCCGCTTCCTCAAGCAAGCGTCCCAGCATCGCCTGCACATCCCGCAGGATGATCCCGTCGTTTTCCGTGACAGCGGCCAGCTTCATTCCTTCCAGCGCCGCAGCCAGGGCCGCCCCTTCAAAACGGCAGCCCTGCAGCCTCGGCCCTAGGCCGGCAATGAGCTGGGCTTCCATGGCGTCGGAAAAAACTGCCGCTCCGGTCACACAGCCCCGGTCCACCTCCAGATGGATGTCGGCATTGCCCCAGGCAAAGCGCTGGTTTTGGTTGTATTTGAATTGGATCTGACGACCCAAACGCCATTCCCAGGAAGCGTATTTCTCCTGCAGACGGGCAACCTGGTCCCAATGGATCTTGTCCGGCGGCAAGGGC
>CALMWJ010000233.1 GCA_937873525.1 uncultured Peptococcaceae bacterium
CCGCGCCATCTTCCGCCACAGTCTTCATGACGGTGTTATTGGTAGCAAAGCTTCCTCCCCGATACACGGTGTTGTCCGGGTCGAAGCTCCGCATATAACGGGCGCCCGTCCAGTCGTTCCCGGAAATATTCTCAATGGTTACGTCGTTCCGGAAATACCGGTCATCCACTCCAAAACTGATCCGCTGAGTGATCGTCATCACACCTGCCCAGGTGCTGACGATCCTGGCTTTCAGCTGTCCGTTCTCAAGATCGGATTCATTGGTTACGGTGGTGGCCATGGAACAGCTCCCCATTCGGGCGCTGTTCGAGGTGGAATAGGAGGAACCGCCTTGCTCATAGCCTACAGCAAAGCGTTCTTCCGGCGTACCTGGCAGGAAATAATCAAAGGGCATATCATATCCATGGTTATAACCGTCGATGTCCGTGCTCATGCCGATGCAGTCCATTCCGCCTCCGCTTGTCCCTCCGGAGGTTGCTCTGAAACCGGCCGGTTTGGTCCCGTTGGTGCCAAAATTCCCCCAATTGCTGATGCCCAGCTCAATATAATTACCACCCAGGAAAAGCTCCGTGCCGCCTTCCCCCCCGAAGGATGCGGCCGCACCGCGGAGGGTATTCTGCTGCAACATGGTGTATGCTGCCGTATTTCCGGCATTGTCCCTGACCAGCACATTGAAATAGCAAGTGCTGTTGACATCCAAATCCTCAACGTCCAATTCGGTCTGGTTGGCGGTCCAGTCCATCAGGATGGTGCCGTTGGCTGCCGCGTTGACGGCTGAGTCAATGTTATTTGACGCTGAGGTCACCACCTGATACTGCAGCAGGGGGGCCTCATCCGTTTCATCCATTGCAGCGGCCCAGGAAAGGGTCACGCCGTAATGGGACAGATTGCTTGCGGTGATCGCCGGATCTCCGACCGTGGGCGCGACGGTATCCGGCTCAGCGGGGTCGGATTCCGGGTCGTCAAACAGGATCGAGATGGTTTTGAACGCTTCATTAACTGCCGATGCGGAATTGCCGGCAAAGGCGGTGTCCATAAAGGTTATGGTCAGGCTGCCGCTGTCTGAAGCCGCATGATTCTCCGCATTGCCTGTCAGAGACAATTGGGCGGACTCAGCGCCGGATGCGGTCACAACCACCGCCATACCCGCTGGAACGTTCTCGGCTGTATAATGTACCCCTTCCGTCATAAGGCCGGCAGACACCGTAAAAGCGTCCTCCGTCAGAATAAGGTCGATTGCCGAGCTGGAGGATCCGTCGTTGCCCTCCGCTTCAGATAAAGCGTCGCTGCTCCAGGAAATGCTTGCCGTTCCCGGCAGGGCCAAAGCAGGGGACGCCAGAATCGCAGAAAATCCTAATTGAAAAGAAAGTATTAGGGCTAAAATGGACAAGATCCTTTTTTTCATGATCACAGTGCTTCCTTTCTTTTTTACCGTATGCCTTACGCGCCTTTTGCCGCTGAAGGCATACGTTTTATAGAATAATCTGTTATATCATAGCACACATTATTTTATGAGTACAATGTCATATCTGAAATATATGCTGTTTTTTTGAATTGATGATTTATAACATTTATTGGAAAACTTCTTGAAACAGAAAAACCCTGGAGCTGGGCAGAGAGTATCCAGCTCCGGGGTGTCATGCTTCAATGCGGTTCTATTCTGTTGATTCAGTTGGCCTATTCCTCCAGTCCGATGATCCAAAACCGGCGTTCGATGCCGCCG
>CALMWJ010000234.1 GCA_937873525.1 uncultured Peptococcaceae bacterium
AGCCGCTGAAGGATCATCTTGAAGCGGTTGGACATCGTGATGCATTTCTCTATGTACAGTCGTTGGTTCAGGCGCAGTCGTCCTTCTCAGAAGCGCTGATCAAAAAAATCCACTCGCTGGTGCTTTTGGACCGTCCGGAAGATCGCGGCATCTACCGGCGGATTCCAGTACGCATTCTGGGCGCTTTCCACGAGCCGCCTGAGCCCGTCCTCGTCCCGGAGTTGATGGAGAAGCTCATTGCGGAATTTGACAACAAAAAAATGCACCCCCTCCAGCGTGCAGCACTGTTTCATCTGAAATTCGAAGGCATCCATCCTTTCGTCGATGGCAACGGCCGCACCGGGCGGCTGATCATGAACCTGTTTCTAATGCAAAACGGCTATCCGCCAATCAACATAAAATTTACGGATCGAAAACATTACTATGATTGCTTTGATTGGTATTTTAGGGATGGCAACGCCGCCCCCATGGTCGAAATGACGGCAGCCTATGCGGAAAGGCAATTGCGCTGGTACCTGGAGCTTATCCAATAGGTTGCAGGGCATTGCATCTACAGTACCATCATGATCGTTCCAATCAAAACCAGCGCGCCGCCCATGGCCGTCTTGGGCGTGATGGCTTCCTTAAGAAAAAGGCTGGCCAGCACCATGGTCATGATCACGCTGATCCGGTTGAGGGGCACCACCTTGGACACCTCCGCCAAGGACATGGCCTTGAAGTAACTGAGCCAGGACAACCCCGTCAGAACCCCGGAGATCAGCAGGATGATCCAGCCCTTGGTCCCCAGCTTGGACGCCTGATGCTGGACGCCCGTCGTAAAGACAAGGGTCCAGGCCATGACAATGACGGTGCTGGTCCGCACCGCCGTGGCCAGATTGGAATCGATGGAAGCCACCCCGGTCTTATCCAGGATCGAAGAGATTGCGGCGAACACCGCGGACATCAAACCGTAAAAGATCCACATGATTTTTCCCTCCCAAACATCCCCCCGCCAGGGATATTTGCACTATACCACTTCCGGCAAAATCCGTCAACCGCGTCAGCGTCTCGATGTCTGACGCCTTCCTATGGCTTTTTTCGTTATATTGTCCCGGTTCATGTTGATTATCCCTATTTTGAAATATATAATCGAGTTGAGTTACCCTCGGCCTGATGTCCCTGGTCGCCTTGATTTTCATGAAAAGGATGTGCAACCCTATGTCAGATCACGTCATTGCAGCAGCGGAATCCACAGCCTATGATCTGGTCATCCGAAACGGCCTGGTTCTGGACGGCACCGGCAGCGAAGGGCGCAGGGCCGACCTCGGGATCTCCAATGGACGCATCCGCCAAATCGGCGATCTCAGCCATGCGACGGCCGAAGGATCCATCGATGCCACCGGCCGCATCGTGGCACCGGGCTTCATCGACATCCACTCCCACGCCGACCGCGGTATCCTGCGGGTCCCTTCCGCCGACAACGCGCTGCTCCAGGGCGTCACCACCGTTCTTGGAGGAAACTGCGGCGAATGCGCCGCCGGCGTCAGTCTTGGCCCATACTTGGCGCAGCTGGAGGGGAACCTGGGCGTCAATTTCGGCACACTGACCGGCTTTGGCGAGTTGCGCAAGGCCGCCATGGAGGATCCCTCCCGCCAGCCCAGCGACCGGGAACTGGCGGCCATGAAAATCTTCTTGGCAGAAGCCATGAAGGATGGCGCCTTCGGCTTGTCCACTGGATTGGAATATTTCCCGGACCGCTTTGCCTCTGAGGAAGAGATCGCGGAGGTGGCCAAGACAGCCTCCGCCTTCGGCGGATTTTATGCGACCCACATGCGGGATGAACAAACCGGCGTCCTCCATGCCCTTGCGGAGGCCATCGCCATCGGAAAAGCCGCCGGCATCCCGGTGGAAATATCCCATCTGAAGGCTTGCGGCGCCGCCGTCTGGGGCTCCGGCCCCGCCATGATCGCCATGATCGCCGACGCCCGGGCCCAGGGCTTGGACGTGACCGCCGACCTGTACCCTTACAGCGCCTCCTGCACCGGCTTCACCCAGCTTCTGCCGGAATGGGCCATCGAAGGCGGCTTCGGACGGCTGAAGGAGCGGCTGGCCGATCCCACTCAGGCCGGCCTCATCCGGGCCTATGCCGCCCGGCAGCTCCGGCTGCGCATCGGGGAGGATTTCTCCCTGATCGAAGTGGCCAAGTACCGGCCGGAGCCTTCCCTGGAAGGCAAAACCATTCCCCAGGTCCTGGCCGGCCGCGGCAAAGCCTGTGATATGGAAGCCATGCTGGATCTGGTCATGGAAATGAACTGCGGCGATCCCTTCCTGCATATCATCTA
>CALMWJ010000235.1 GCA_937873525.1 uncultured Peptococcaceae bacterium
CGCCGCATAACAGGGACAGAGCAAATCGCGCCGATTCATGAAAAAAGAGGGAAGATCCTTATGGATTCTCCCTCTTTTTTCTCTTTCTTTGATTCAATAAACCAATTTCTTCCGTTCATGGTCCGGCAGCAAAATGTCCTTCTCCCACTGACAAACCGGCGGTACGAATTCTTCAATCGTTTCAATAGCGATATTCAACAATACAGGTTCGTCGGTTTGATTCCAAGCCCATTGAAGCGCATCGTCGATTTCCGAGTTGCGCAACACATTGAGACCCTGTATCCCAAAGCCTTCAGCAATCTTTAATGCATCGATCGGTCCGAAATCCACACCGTAGTAATTTTGTTTATAATATAATCTCTGAATCGTTTTGATCCAGCCATAACAGTCATTCTGTAAATTGATAAACATGATTGGAAGCTTCAGCCGTTTTGCGGTTTCCAGCTCTCCCATAGCCATCCCGAAGCTGCCGTCGCCAAATAAAGCAATCACGCGGCTGCCCGGTCGGCCGATCTGTGCGCCAACCGCAGCGGGCAGCGCATAGCCTAACGCCCCATGCCCTCGCGGCAGAATCGTATTCTTTCCGGCGGCTTTGCACCGGAGATAAGAGGCAATATACGGGGTCGGATTGCCGGCATCTCCTGCGAAGACGGTATTTTCGTCGGCGTATTTTTCCAACGCGCCAATCAGCCGCGCCACCACCACCCGGCTTGCTTCCCTCTGATGCTCCGCCTGGATCCGATGACGTTTATCATCGATTTTCCGTTGGGCGGATTGATTCCATTCCGAGTGCTTCGCCTTATAATCCATGCTCGGGTCCTTTAAGTCATTCGCCGCTTTGAGCAACGCCTTGATATCCGCCATGATCGGTAAATCCACGCGCTGATTGTTTGTCAATATTTCTTCAGAGATATCGACCTGGACAACCTTGGCCTGAGGATGGATCAGTCGTTTCCCGAAAGTGGTCACATTATCCATTTTGCATCCCAAAATGATGACCAGATCAGCCTGAGCTGCATATTGGTTGGCTTCATCCGAGCCGCCATTGGCCCCCACAGTCCCGAGCACATGTTCCCTATGTTCACTGATGCTGCCTTTTCCATCGACGGAGGAAATCATTGGCAGCGCGTAAAGATCAAGAAAAGCTTCAAGCTCCTGGTATGCTTTCGATAGATGAACGCCGCCGCCTGCCAGGACCAAGGGTCTCTCCGCAGAGATCAGAAGTTTCTGCAATTCCGCCACATCGGTTCGATTGGGTTCATTGCGATAGACCGTGAAGCCCCACTCGCCTTGAGTTGCGTAGAGGTCCTCAGGCTTACCGTCATATTCTTCACGCAACACATTTTCTGGCATGGTGAGCGCCGTCACACCTGAAAAGCCGCTGCAACTGAGACGTATGGCTTTGCGTGCTAAATGCGGCAATGTTTTGCTGGATTTCACCTTCGCATTCCATTTCGTTACCGCCGCAAACAATTGCTCTTGATTGCAGTCGGTCAGTGCATGGGTCTCTTCGCTGCTCATCGATATCTCTGATGATATGCATAGCAACGGAATATTCGAGACATTGGCCTCGCTGAGGCCAGGAACTACATACAAAGCACCGCCGCCGCTTGGCACTTCGACAACACCGATTTTACCGGTTACACGGGCATAAGCATCCGCTGCGTATGCAGCGTGCCGCTCGTCTCTGCATAAGACATGTCGTATTTCGGAGGCCCGCAATCGTAAAGCATCATGAAATGCCATACTGGTATCGCCCGGAACACCAAATATACAATTTACACCGTGCTTGATCAGCATTTCTACAAGGACATCTGCACCTCTCATTGCTTCATCCCTTTCCGCATCGCATCGATTGATTTATTTTTAGTATATCAGATTATTGCTGTAATTCGTCATCGTTTTGGTAGGGATCCATGCTCTTTTCTTATCGTGATGAGCATAATGGACGATTGTATTCGATGTCATGAAGAATCTCAATACGTCTCTAACGCAAGAATTCGATAAGGT
>CALMWJ010000236.1 GCA_937873525.1 uncultured Peptococcaceae bacterium
ACAAACCGACTTTCGTATAAGTGATGCCGGGCCCGCCACGCAGGTTCGCCGTATTGTTTTGCGCCTTCAGGGTAATGGTCTTGACCACAACGCCGGCGGTCGCTGTTCCGCTTCCCGAAGCATCGCTGCCGGTGCTGCCGGACGTGCCGCCGCTGGCGGTGACCTGGGAAGCCTGGATTTGATCGACGGAGGGCAGTCTGGCAATGTCCGCGCCATCCACGGTGATGGTGATGGGCGCGGTGACACTGACAAAATCCACCTTGGCGCCAAAGCATTCGGAAACGAACCGAATGGGAACCAGCGTACGGCCATCCTTGATCACCGGCGCCTTGGCCAGGGTAATGGGCATATTGTCCACTTTGGCAATGGTGGACCCGGGCCATAGGACGATGATGCGGCTGCCGTAGGCCAGGGTCACGGTGTTCTGGCTGCTGTTATAATCCACGGAGGCCCCCAGCCCGTCGGAAACAAAGCGCACCGGCACCATGGTGAAGCCGCTGAGCAGAGTCGCCGCCACATCCAGGTTCATGGTCTCGCCGTTCTTCGTGGCGATGCTGCTGTTCAAGGTCAGCTTTACGATCTTTTGGGCGCTGTCGTAGGTCGGGGCGCCTCCCGTCACCGGGTCGGAGACGGTTTTGATTTCGTAGGACTTGGTGACCACCGGCCGCATCCCTTTCAGAGGAAGGATATCCATCACATACCGGGCTGCCGGCGGATTGACAATGCCGGCCTCCGCGGCGATCCTGATCACGGTCTCGGAGGAACGGGAAACCCCGGCCGGGAGGGTAAAGATCATTTCCCGGCGTGTCGGGTTGACCAGAATGCCGGAGCTTCTTTGTCCATTGACGGTCACATACCTGGGGTCGATGGTTCCCGGCAGCACCGTGCCGGCAGGGAACGTCAGGGTAAAGCCGGTCAGGCTGCCGCTATCGAAGGTGTCAAAGGTATTGGCGTTGGCCGTCAACGTATATTCTCCCGCCTTGCCGGCGCCGTTGGGCGCCACGGTCACGGCCGGGTTGAGGGATGCTTGCGGAACATAGGGAAAGTCCTCGGACTCGGTCACATCAAAGGGATATGAGGCCACCGCCCGGGTGTCCCGGGTGGTTACCGCTGAAAGGGTCACATCGTCCTCATCCTCCGTAACGATAATGCCGGAATCCGCGGCAATGAGGATTTCGATGGGGGTTTCCTCCGGAAAATTCATGGCCGGGGAAAGGGTCAGGAACATTTGCCGGCTGACCACGGGACTGGGCGTCGTCATGGGCAGCCCGTTGATGGTCACTTTGTCTTTCGAAATGCTGGAAGGCAAGTTGAATTGGGAAGGGAAGATCAGGATGATCTGGTCGGCGCCGCCGGTCAGTCCGCCGCCCCGATTGGTTGTGAATTCGATCCGGATGGCTGCGGCCGCTTTTCCTTCCACACGGAACATCTCCACATGAGGTTTAGACACCCCGTCGTCGTATTCATATTCCGTGAGTGCGAGGCTGGCGGTGTCCGCCGCCAATGCCGTCATGGGCAAAAGACTGATGGTCAGAAGCAGGATCATCAGCCCGGCGGCCATGGATCTCTGGTTCATAAAACAGATCCCTCCTCTTTGATGGGTGTTTTGCAACCATGTTCAATTCCCATGGTATGCTTTGAATTATACCATGTTTGGTCCTCGATGACACACCCTCTGCTATGTTATGACGCCGGAGCAGCCCAAAAAGATCCCTTGCCGCACCATCTTCTGAAATTTAATAGTTGAAATCCTTTGCCTTCTCTATTAATCTGAAGGGAGAGGCTGACCCTTTCAGCCGCCGCAGCCGGTCCTGTCCCCCCCTTCGGCCAAGAACATGAGGTGCATAATGTTCATCGAATTATTGCAGGGGCTGATCAATCAACTCGGGATGATCGTTTTCTTTGGTTTTCTGCTTTCACGGACCAGCGTCATCAAAAACTACATTTTAAAGAGCAAACTCAGCCTGGATGACATCCTTGTTTTTTCCCTGATATTTGGAGGGATCGGCATCATTGGCACCTACACCGGCATTTCCATCAACGATGCCATCGCCAATTCCCGTTCGGTAGGCGTTATTGTGGGCGGCCTTTTCGGAGGACCCTGGGTAGGCACCCTGTCCGGACTGATCGCCGGCATCCATCGCATGCTGATCCCCCAAGGCCGCTTTACCGCCATCGCCTGCGGGATCTCCACCATCCTCGGCGGCGTCATCGCCGGGTACGCAAAGGGTTTTATCGATCAGAAGTCCAACAAATGGCTGTGGGGCGGCCTCCTGACCTTTTTCATCGAAACCATCCAAATGGGGATCATCCTCCTGATCGCCCGGCCTTTCGAGGACGCCTTCCATCTGGTGCGCCTGATTTTTCTGCCCATGGGCTTCATCAATGCCATCGGCACCGCCGCCTTCATCCTTCTGATCTCCCAAATCTTCGAAGAAAATGAGCGGGCTGCCGCTGTCAAGGCCCAGCTGGCCCTGAATATTGCCTCCGAAACCCTGCCGATCCTCCGGAACGGCTTGAATAAAAGCTCCGCAAGCCAAGTGGCGCAGATCATTCTGGATGCCACCGGCGTCAGCGCCGTCTCCCTGACCAATAAAACCCACATCCTGGCCCATAGGGGGGTGGGGGCAGACCACCATCAGGCCGACCAGCCCATCCACACCAAAATGACCCGAAATGCCATCGAATCCGGAGAAGTTTGCATCGCAAACAACAAAGAAGAAATCGAATGCGCCAATCCCCGCTGCCGCCTCCGCTCCGCCATCGTGGCTCCCCTCTTTATGCACGACGAGCTGATTGGCAGCCTGAAGCTTTACCAGACCCGGGTCAACGGGATATCTTCATCGGAAATGGAACTGGCCAAAGGCCTGGCGCAGCTGTTTTCCACCCAGCTGGAGCTTAGCCAGCTCACCTACCAGAAAGAGCTTCTGGCCAAAACCGAGCTCAAGGCGCTGCAGGCGCAGATCCACCCCCACTTTCTCTTCAATGCCCTGAACACCATCATCTCTTTTTGCCGTACGGATCCGCTCAAGGCAAGGGATCTTCTGCTTAAACTGAGCTTCTACCTGCGTTCCAGCTTCAAGACCGGCGACGCCTTCATTCCCTTTGACCAGGAGATCCAGCATATCGAAAGCTATCTCAGCATTGAGGAAGCCCGTTTCTCCGACCGGCTCGAAGTGGTCTATGACATTGACAAAAACATCCAATGCATGGTCCCGCCGCTGATCCTTCAGCCCTTGGTCGAAAATGCCCTGAAGCACGGCCTGATGTCCAAAAACGAAGGCGGCACCCTGATCATCCGGGCTAAACAGGTAAAGGATGCCCTTAAAATCGAGATCATCGACAATGGAATCGGCATGTCCCCGGTGATGATCAGCAGGCTTCTGGGAGCGGCCGATCCGGGGGCCGGCAGCGGCGGCATCGGTTTGCGGAATGTCCAAGCCAGGCTGCTGAGCATCTACAATACCCCCCTCTCCATCGAATCGACGCCCGGCATCGGAACCACCGTCAGTTTCACTCTGCCCTTAAAAGGAGGCCTGGCCGCATGACGATTTCCGCTGTCCTTGTGGATGATGAACTGCCGGCCCTGGAAGAATTGGCTTATTTCCTGCGCCAACAGGAGGACTTCAACGTTCTGGAATCCTATACCGATCCACTCAAGGCCCTGCCTCAGATCATTTCGGAGGAACCGGACGTGGTGTTTCTCGACGTCAATATGCCGGAAATGGACGGCTTCACCCTGGCGGAGCAGCTGCTGAAGCTGCGGCGCCGCCCTTTGCTGGTGTTCGTCACCGCCTATGATCAATACGCCGTTCGGGCCTTTTCCCTGAATGCGGTGGATTATATCCTGAAGCCCATCATGCAGGATCGCTTCGATAAAACCTTGGACCGGATCCGGGAGAGGGTCTCCCTCCGCTCGGAAAAATCCTATGAACCGGTGATGCAAATGCTCTCTGCCCATCGCTCCAGCCACCCCATCACCAGGCTGCCTTTGTGGAAAGGGGACCGCATCCATCTGGTGCCGCCCTCGAAAATCATCTACTGCGAAGCAACCGAGGAAGGGACCGTCATCCACTGTCCGAAGGATCCCTACCTCAGCCAGGATACCTTGGGCCAGCTGGAAGAATTATTGGAAGCCCATCGGTTTTTCCGGTGCCACCGCAGTTACCTGATCAATCTGGATATGGTGGAAACCATCATTCCCTGGTTCAACAATACCTATGCCGTCAAGCTGGCCGGAACCGACGCGGAGATCCCGGTCAGCCGGCGGAACATCAAGGCCTTCAAGGAGCTTTTCCACCTCTAGCCATTCATCCTGCCAAAGCAGCCGTTCAGGCTGCTTTTTTGTCGATTGGGCGACAATCTCTCCTCATGTGAATATTTCTGAATATAATGAAAGCAATCAAAGAAGTTCTCCGTTGTCAGAGAACTTCCAATTCAAAAAGAGGAGGGAGACTATGGTTACATTTTTTCTTTCTATCGCTGCTCTGATTCTGGGATACGTGTTCTATGGCAAGTTCGTCGAAAAAGTGTTTGGCGTGGATGAGGGCCGCCAGACCTGCGCTGTCACCATGAACGACGGCGTAGACTACATGCCCCTGGATTGGAAAAGGTCCTTCCTGATCCAGTTCCTGAACATTGCAGGGTTAGGCCCCA
Organism: uncultured Peptococcaceae bacterium; assembly: GCA_937873525.1. Lineage (GTDB taxonomy): Bacteria > Bacillota > Peptococcia > DRI-13 > UBA5745 > UBA5745. The sequence goes on from CALMWJ010000236.1 coordinate 4,657, forward strand.
TTTTCGGTGCTGTGGCCGGCGCTTACTGGGGACCTGCGGCGTTCCTGTGGATCGTCCTGGGTTCGATTTTTGCAGGCGGCGTCCACGACTTTTTCGCCGGCATGCTTTCCGTCCGCCACAATGGAGAAACCATTGCGGAAATCGTGGGCCGCTATCTTGGGACCACCGCCCAAAACGTCATGCGTGTTTTTTCAGTGGTCTTGCTGGTTCTCGTAGGCGTTGTCTTCGTCACCGGGCCTGCTGACATTCTCGTCGGGATCACCGGCTGGAGCAAAGTAACCTGGATCGCTATCATTATTTCGTATTACTTGCTGGCCACCGTCCTGCCCATCGACAAGCTGATCGCCAAAATCTATCCCATCTTCGGCGCAGCCCTTCTGTTCATGGGCGTCGGCATTACCATCGGCCTTATTGTCAAAGGTTACGCGATTCCCGAAATGACCCTGGCCAACCTCCATCCCGGCGGAAAGGCCATCTTCCCCTTCCTTTTCATCACCATCGCCTGCGGCGCCATCAGCGGCTTCCATGCCACCCAGTCGCCCATCATGGCCCGCTGCCTGCCCAATGAAAAACTTGGCCGCCGCATTTTCTACGGCGCCATGATCGCGGAAGGCATCATCGCCCTGATTTGGGCTGCCGCGGCCATGGCCTTCTTTGGAAGCACCCAAGCCCTTTCCGAAGCCGGCTCGGCTGCCGTCGTGGTCAAGACCATCTCCGTCGGCGTGCTGGGTGGTCTCGGCAGCGTCCTGGCCCTGCTGGGCGTCGTCGCCTGCCCCATCACCTCCGGCGACACCGCCTTCCGAAGCGCCCGTCTGGCCATTGCAGATGCTTTCGATCTGAAACAAGAAAAATACCGCAACCGTTTCTACATCGCCATCCCCCTGTTCGCCATCGGCGTCTCCCTGATGTTCATCGACTTTGCCATCATCTGGCGCTACTTCGCCTGGGCCAATCAGACCCTGGCCATGATCGTGCTCTGGACGTCGGCCGCCTATCTGGTCAAAAACCACAGTTTCCATTATATTGCTTCCATCCCGGCCACGTTTATGACCGCCGTGACCATGACCTACATCCTGATCGCGCCGGAAGGTCTGAAACTCCCGGCATCCTTCGGTTATCCCGTGGGCATCGCATCGGCCTTCCTGGCCTTCGGCTGGTTCATGTACAAAGCGGCCCAGCAGAACAAGAAAGTCCTGGAAACCGTGACCCAATAATCGCTTTCCATCGTTCCGGTACAAACCATCTTCTTATTCAGAAAGCCTCCGGCCTGAGCCGGGGGCTTTCGCCTGTCCGAATGAAGCAAAGACGCATTCGATGTTCATGTAATTTTAACGTGGATTTTGGCTCGGGAATGTTATAATAGCAAGGACGGGGCGCACGCTCTTCGACCGGCCGGCGCCCGGACGGACATTGGCATCTTATAAACCTCGGAGTATAAGGAGGCTTTGGTTTTGGATCTCTTTCCGGACAAACATACCCTCAAGCATCTGGTCCTTCCGCTGGTGCTCTGCGGCCTGACCGCTTACCTTGCCATCCATCTGCTGGACGCCATGCCGGCGCTCTATCAGTCCTTGATTCCGGCGGGCGCTTTGCTTCTGGCGGGTCTGAAAATTTTGGTCTGGGTCAAGAAATGGCCCCGCTCCAGCAAGGTGATCAACTATCTGATTTATTATCTCACCGGCGCTTTCCTGGCGTTGATCCTGATCCATTCCGTCACCCGGCTGATGATTCTGACAGACTATTACGGTTTCGAATACATCCTGCAGCAGAACATGGGTCACGCTTTAAGCCTGTTCTTTCTCATCTGCTTTCTGCAGCCCATCCTTCTGCCGGTTCCCGAGCCGGTGACGATCATGGCCGGCAGCGCCGTGCTGGGCCCTTTCAATGCGTTCATCATCAGCTATCTCGGCACCGTTCTCGGGATCATCACCATGTACCTTCTGGCAAAAATGGGAGGCGACCGGCTGAAGGCCATGAAGGGCCACGCCAAAGGACTGGACCGTTATGACCGCTATCTCGACCGGTACGGTCCCTGGGTCATTGCCGTCCTGCTGATTTTCCCGGTGCTTCCCGATGAGATCATCTGTCTGGGCGCCGGTTTTTCAGGCTTGAATTCCCGGCGTTTCATCCCGCTGGTCCTGGTCAGCAAGCTGGTGACCTCCTATGTGCTTTCCTATTTGCCCGGCATCTTCTGATCCGCTGGTCCGCATCAAAGACCTTAAAAAAAGCGGCAGGTTCCATTCGATGGATGGAGTCTGCCGCTTTCCTTTGCCGTTTATGCTTTCCCGATTTCCCGCCGGCCTTCCAAGGCTTGGGACAGGGTGGCCGCATCCGCGTGCTCCAGATTGCTGCCCACCGGGATGCCGTGGGCGATCCGGGTGATCCTCAATCCGAAAGGCTTCAACAGGCGGGCCAGATAGAGGGCGGTGGTTTCCCCCTCCACGTCCGGATTGGTGGCCAGGATGATTTCCTCCACTTCACCGGATTCCAGCCGCTGCAACAGCTCCCGGATGCGCAGGTCTTCCGGCTGCCGTCCGTCCATGGGTGAAATGGAGCCCTGCAGCACATGGTAGAGGCCCCGGTAATCCCGGGTCCGCTCAATGGAAAACACGTCGGTGGTCTCCTCCACCACGCAGATGGTCCGCCGGTCCCGGGTCACATCCCGGCAGACATAGCAGGGGGTCTGGTCCGTCAAAGAAAAACAAACCGGACAAAAGGTCATGGTCTCCTTGGCCTGGACCAGGGCCTCCGCAAAGGCCGCCACCTCCTCCTTGGGGAGAGACAGCACAAAAAAGGCCAGCCGCTGGGCCGTCTTGGGACCGACGCCCGGCAGCTTTCCGAATTGTTCCATTAAGTTTTGCATGACCGGGGCATGGAACAGGCCGGTCATCAGAAGAGTCCCGGCACCTTCACGCCGCCGGTGATCTTGCTCATCTCCGCCGCGGATTTGTCCTGGGAAAGCCGGGAGGCTTCATTGAATGCCACGATCAGGAGATCCTGCAGCATTTCGACTTCTTCCGGATCCAGCAGCTCCGGATCGATGGTCAGGCTTTTCACTTCCTGCTTGCAGGTCATGACGCATTTCACTGCGCCGCCGCCGGCCGTCGCCTCCACCGTCATATTTCCCAGTTCTTCCTGGAGGCGGGCCATATCCGCCTGCATCTTCTGGACCTGTTTCATCAATTTTTGCGGATTGCCCATTCCGCCCATACCCATCGCCATAACTGTATCCTCCTTGTGTCGTTTATTATCCCCCATAGGGGAGTATGCTTCTTTCTTCATTATATTCATACCGGGTGCTTCGGTGCAACCGGTAAAACCCCTGGTTCAATCCTTGATTTCCACGATGCTTTCGCCAAACATGGCCAGCGCCTTTTTGACCGGATCCCGGTCCAGATCCTCCTGCTTAAAACCATAGGTGATCTGCAGCTCCGGATCCAGGATCTGGCGGGCGGTCTCCAGAAGGATCCGCTTGTTTTCGGCTTCCTCAGACCGCTCCTTGTGGAATTTGCCTTTTTCCGGATCAAAATTCACGGTCAGCCGATGATCCTGAAGCTGCTGCTCCACGGAAGCGGTCAGAAAGGCATGAAGCACGATCCGCCGGGATTTGACGGCCTGCAGGATCTGCTCCCATACGTTGGAGGACAGTCCTGCCGCAGAGGCCTTGGAAAAGGTTTTTCCGGGAACCGCCGGCTTTTCTTTTGGAATGCTCGCTTCCCAGGGCGCCTCTTTGACGGCCGGTTTGACGGGTTCTTTGGTAATCTCTATCAAAGGTTCTGCCGGTTTCTCCGCAGGGGCATGAAGCATTTCTGCTTTGGCCTGCGCCGGTCTTGCCGCGGCGGGACCCGGCGTCGGCCCTTCAGCCGGCTTGACGGCTTGCCGCACCGTTTCCTGCGCTGCCTGCGGATGGGTCAGAAGGCCGGCCAGCAAGGCCTCCGCCATAAAACGGGCATTGCCCCGCCCCTTCGCCCCCGCCGCGCCCTGATCCAGCCGGACAAGCATCTCCTGAAGGCGCCGGGCGCCCAGGGTCTGCCCTTGGTCCTGCATCGTCTGGCGTTCCTGTTCCGAGGCCATGACCAATTCCGTTTTCGGGCCGCAGACGATCAGCATCCAAAGGTTGCGGCAATACTCTGCCAGATCCCGCAGCAGCTGCATGGGCTCCACCCCTTCCTGCAGCAGCCGGTCGATTTGTAAAAACAGGGCTTGGGGATCATGGCCGATGATGGCCTGCAGCACATCCCGCAAGGCCTCATGCCGAAGCATCCCCAACACCTGATAAGCCGTTTCCGCCGTCAGCCCTTCCGGACTGAAGGCCAGGCATTGGTCCAGCAGGCTGATGGCATCCCGCATGCCGCCGTCGGCCTTTTTGACAATCAAAGGAAACACGTCCGCCTCCACCGGCACATCCAGCCGGCTGGCGATCTCATGAAGCCGCTCCTGGATCACTTTAGGCGCGATCTTGCGGAAATCAAACCGCTGACAGCGGGACAGGATCGTGGGCGGCAGTTTCTGCACATCCGTGGTGGCCAAAACAAACACCACATGGGCCGGCGGCTCTTCCAGGGTCTTGAGCAGGGCGTTGAAGGCCTCGGTGGTCAGCATGTGGACTTCGTCCACGATATAGACTTTATACTTGCCCAAAACCGGCATAAAGCCCATCTTCTCTTTTAAGTCGCGGATCTCCTCGATCCCCCGGTTGGAGGCCGCGTCGATCTCCAGCACATCCATGGAATTGCCTCTCTGAATGGAAAGGCAGCTCTCGCAGCAGCCGCAGGGCTGATAGCCCCGGGGGTTGGCGCAATTCAGGGCCTTGGCCAGGATGCGGGCCATGCTGGTCTTCCCCGTGCCCCGGGGGCCGGCAAAAAGATAGGCATGACTGATCCGATTTTGCTGCAAGGCATTTTCCAGAGTCCGGCGGATCGCGTCCTGGCCCACCAGCTCATCAAAATCCTGAGGCCGCCATGTACGATAAAGCACTTGATACGTCATGCTGACACTCCTTTCGCCGCAAGGGCTGGCTATGAAAAAACGACCCGCCCTCCGGCAAGCCGCTCTGTCCAGAACATATGACCGTACACCCGGCTTCGAACATGATCTTCCGGGCGTATCCATGACAGCCGGCTCAAACCAGGCTGACCCGCGGCACACAGAAGGATTCGCTTACTGCTGCTTCCTTCCGGACCTGACAGGGTTCACAAGCTTCTGTTGCGCGGGACCCGATCCTCAACGCTGCTTATCATGGCCAGACCCCACAAAACCAGACCTCAGTCCGGGAATTCCACCCCGCTGTAGCGGACTGCGGGTTACAGGGCACCGCTGCCTCCCCGTGTAGTACGGTCAAGGAATATTATCTCATAAAACGATAAAAATAACAAACTAAAATATTTGGGTTGCCGGCTTGACAGCGAGATTAACTGTGATTATGATTTATATACAGTTAGATACGGCAATGCACACTTTGGAGGTGATTCTCCTGGACCTTATCTTTTCAGCCCATTCCTCCGTTCCCCTTTATGAACAGCTGGAATCCCAGCTGAAGGCCGCCATCCTCAAAGGCGAGCTGAAGCAAGGCGCCCTGCTGCCTTCGATCCGGGCGATGGCCCGGGATCTGCAAGTCAGCATCATCACCGTCAAGCGGGCTTACGATGACCTGGAGTCTGAAGGCTTTCTGGAAACCACGCCCGGTAAAGGCACCTACGTGGCCGTCCGGAACACGGAGCGTCTGCGGGAAGCCGCCCTTGCCCAGCTGGAGGAAAAGCTCAATGCGCTGGTCAGCGAAGCCCGGGCCCTTGGACTCCGTCAGGACCAATTCTCAGAAATTGCCAAAACACTTTTCGAGCTGCAAGAACAAGGCAGATAAGCTGCCACAGGAGGTTTGTCCATGAACGTCATTGAAATCCACGACCTGAAAAAAACCTTGGGCAATTTTCACTTGAGCATCCCCAGCCTGGCCGTGCCCGAAGGCTACATCACCGGCTTCATCGGTGAAAACGGCGCCGGCAAAACCACCACCATCAAGCTGATGATGAACCACCTGTTCCCGGACCAGGGGCAGATCTCGCTTTTTGGCCAGAACAGCCAACAGAAAAATCAGCAATTCAAAGAATGGATCGGCTATGTGGGCGATGTGTCCGGCTTTACCGTCCAGGCCACACTGCTGCAGCTGAAGGAGATGACCCGCCCCTTTTATTCGAAATGGGATGAAGCGGTCTTCCGCCGCCTGACCGACCGCTTTGCGCTGGATCTGAAGAAGCCCCTCAAGGATATGTCCAAAGGACAGCAAAAACAATTCAGCCTGGCCATGGCCTTGTCCCATCATCCCAGGCTCTTGCTGATGGATGAGCCCACCACCAACCTGGATCCCCTGGTCCGCCAGGATTTCCTGGACATCCTGCAGAACCAGCTGGAGCAGGAAGGGGTCACGGTGTTCTTCTCCAGCCACATCACCTCGGACCTGGACAAGGTGGCCGATTATGTGCTTTTTCTCCACCAAGGCCAAATTGTGCTCAATATGCAGCCCAAGGACCGCCTTCTGGAAACCCATCGCATCGTAAAAGGTCCGGCGGCGCTGTTCACGCCGGAAACCCGGCCGTATCTGCTGGATCTGCGTAAAACGGATTACGGCTGCACCGCCCTGACCACACAATACGCCCAAACCTACGCCCTGCTGGGCCAGGAGGCGGTGTACGACATTCCCACCCTGGAAGATGTCTTTATCGGATATGCGAGAGGTGAGAAACAATGAATGTGTTGATGGCTCTGGTCAAATCGGATTTTATCAAATTGCTGAGCCTGCGGAAAACGCTCCTGCTTTTCGGAACGGTAACCCTGGCTTTTGCGCTGCTGCCCCAGATGCTGATCTTTTCCTTCGCCGTGGCGCTCTACGGCCTGTTGTATTCTGCCCTGGCCTATGACGACAGCAATGCCGCCTTCAATTGGTACGGCGCGCTGCCCGTCAACCGCCGGCAAATCTTTCAGGCAAAATACCTGTTTGCCTTGGCACTGATCCTGCTGCTGGTCCTGGTGACCGGCGCGCTTTCAGGGATGTCAACGCTTGTTACAAGCCGCTACAGCCCCAATATGCTGCTGGCTTCCATGACGATTGCGGTGACCGGTGGCATCCTTTTCACCGCCATTACCCTTCCGCTGACCCTTTGCCTGGGAAGCGCCAAATCCCGCATTTACGCCTTGCTCCTGTACATCGGCTGCTTTGCGGCCATGGGGCAGGCGGATCCTGCCTGGCTGGCCGCCATCGTGGAGATTCCCTGGTTTGGATTTCCTTTCCTGCCGCTGCTTTTTGCAGGCGCTTGTCTGCTCTTGGCACTGGGTTACCTCTGGGGCGTCGGCCGATTCACCCGCAAAGAATTCCGCACAGAATAGGCTCTTCGTCTTGCCCTCTGTTCAGAATATTTGTTCAATGCTATACTGAATTCATGCGATAGGCTTTGATGTGCTTTCTTCCGTCCCCGTTGGGGGGGACAGAAAAGGCCCTCATCGGAAAGGAGCGATTGATGACACAAGAAAAGCATCTGCAGTGGCTGAACCGGCAAATGCAGGAATGGCTGAACCAAGGCTTGGCGGATCCTGAGACCGTGGCCCGTCTGCAGGCCCACTACCGGCTCAAGGCCCGGGAAACCAAACGATTGCCTGCCTTAAGCTTCGCCCTGGTGATCCTCGGAACGCTGTTGGTTCTGCTGGGCGTGATCCTCATCCTGGCAAAAAACTGGTCCGCGCTGCCGCGACTGGCCCGGGTTTTCATCTCCCTGATCCCTCTGCTGGCAGGCATCGGCCTGGGCATTTTCACGATCCTCGGAGACAAAGGCCGTTTGTGGAAGGAAATCTCCGGATTGGTGGTTTCTATTGGCTTGCTGACTGCCATGGCCATGACGGGCCAGGTCTACCATGTGATCTCCGATCCATCCCATCTGTTTTTAGGAACGGCGCTGCTGTCCCTGCCGCTGGTCTATCTATTTTCGGCGGACTTGACGGCGCTGGTTTATCTGATTCTGATCTCCATTTATTTTGGCGTTGCCGCGGCGCAAAGGAGCCTCTCCTTTGGCGACCTGCTGCTGGCGGGCGTTTTGCTGGGGGGCGCCCTGAAGCCCTGGCTCCTGATGCAGATCCATCAGAAAAAGCTGCAAGGCCACGATCTGTGGCTGAATCTGGCCCTGGGCCTGACGGGCTTCATCTGGTTCATGGCCATGCTGCCCTACTGGATTCCCTGGCAGGAATTCCTCTACCTCTATTTCCTGCTTTTGATTCTAGGAGACGCTTTCCTTTATTCCGATGCGGCCGATACCCTGCCGGGGAACTGGCCCTTGAGCCGGGAGGATGCCGAGCATCATACCCTGAGCCTTTTGGGCAAGCTTGCGCTCTATTTTCTTTTTTACATCTTCACCTTCCGGGGTCTTTGGCTTTACCAGGCCCAAAGCAGTTTCCGGCCAATGACTTACGGGATCCTTCTGGTCCTTTTCGCCCTGGCGGCCGGCTTCACTTTTGTTTTGTACCGGCAAAGCAAGTTCCAGCAGCCGGATCTGATGGAAGCGGCCGCTGACGGGGGAATGACCGCCCTGAAGTGGGCCTTGCCCCTGCTGCCGCCGGTGCTGATCCTGATTTTTCAGAAGATGCCGGACCGGGATACGGCTTCCCTGCTGGCCGTCATCTGCTTCAATCTGGTGTTCTTCGGCATCGGCCTGCGGCTGCTGCTTCGGGGGATCAGCCAGAACCGGCTTGGCACTGCCAATCTGGGTTTGTTTTTCCTGGTGCTGATCATCGGCACCCGCTTTTTGGATATTGATTTCAGTTTCCTGGTTCGCGGTCTGGTCTTTGTGGCCCTGGGCCTGGGCTTTCTCTTCACCAATCTTTGGATGGTCCGCAAAAGCCGGGAAAAAGCGGAAGAGCCCCCGGAAGCCCCCGCAGCGTCTGACGCTCCGAAGGGAGGTGCCGCCCAATGACGACCGAAAAGCGTTTCTTCTTCAGCCCCTGGCTGGATAAAATCTCGGAATGGCGACCGAGCAAGGTTTTGCTCCTGCTGCTGTTCCTTCTCCTGGCAGCCCTTCAGGTGGGATTTTCGATCTATCCCAGCATCCGGTCCGAGTCTGCGGCACGCAACGGGCAGGAGTATAAGTTCAGAACTGAGGCCTATGATCCTGCGGATCCCTTTCGCGGCCGCTATCTGCAGTTCCGCCTGGACACCTCCGCCGTGAAAAATCGTCTGGAAATCGATGATAGCCGAAGC
>CALMWJ010000237.1 GCA_937873525.1 uncultured Peptococcaceae bacterium
AGTGGCGTGCCCAGAAGGATTCGAACCTTCGACCCCTTGATTCGTAGTCAAGTACTCTATCCAGCTGAGCTATGGGCACGTACGTGGCGGAGAGAGAGGGATTCGAACCCTCGATACAGGTTAACCCCGTATAATCGCTTAGCAGGCGATCGCCTTCAGCCTACTCGGCCATCTCTCCTTAGGCTGACTTTCATTATTATATGTTAAACCCTAATCAAAGTCAACACTTTGACCCCGGTTTTGTCACAATTCGCCGGGGCAAAGATTTCGCCGTTTCAGAGCTTTTCGAAGCCCCTTTGCCGCCTAGCCATCCTTCCATTCCGCATCAACGGCCTGGTTCTTCTCCTCTTCCCAGTCCTCAGCGCTCAAATAGCCCTCCTCTTCCTCCCAGCTTTCCTCGCCCTGTCCGGCCTCCTCGCCGGAATAGGATTGGGCTCCGCTATGGCCATGGTCCCCGGAATATTCCTGATACGTATAGGACGACCTCACCCTGAAGCCTTTCATCTCCAGGATTTCCCGGTCCTCCGCCCGGAGCGGTCCCCAGCCAGCCGCCAGCAATCCCATGATGTAGAGCCGATTGTAGACGAAGGGATAGATGAACAAGCTGGCGCCGCGCGTCAGGTATCCCAGCAGCATGCTAAGAATCATATGCAGCCAGTCGCCGCGAAACATCGGCGCAAAAAACCAGAAAAACAGCATGGTCCAGGAAAATCCGATCTTGACGATTTTCACATACCCTTCCTGATTGCGCAATTGAACAAACATGGTTGGCCTCCCCCCAAAAAATTCCAATATATTTAGAAGACATTGTATAATCTTTTTAACCGGGATGCAAGAAAAATAACGTTCACACACCTCCCTGCCCGACAGGGATTTTTCACCGCCTTCATCTTCTTTTCACAGGGCTTTCACAGGCACGCCTTATCCTTTAATTAAGAATTGTTGTTGATATGCAGTTAGGAGGCTGTTATGTTACATAAGAAATGGGTCAAAGTGATCCTGGACATCCTGATGACGTTCCTTCTCATCCTGATGTTCAATCAGCATGTGATCAGCCTGCAGTTCCATGAGATCGGCGGCCTGGCGGTCTGCTTCCTGTTTCTATTCCACAAGCTCCTGAATTGGAAATGGATCCTCGGGGTATCCCAAAGGCTTTTCGATCCGCGCTTGCCCGGCCGTACGCGGTTCCTCTATCTGGTGGATTTTCTGCTGCTGCTTGCCGTGGCTGCTATTTTGGTCAGCGGCATTCTGATTTCAAAAATCCTTTTTCCAGATTTTGCTTCCGGCGGTCAATGGAAAATCATCCATTATTTCACCTCCGCCCTGTCTCTGATCCTTGTGGGCATTCATTTAGGCCTTCATGGCGCCTTCCTTCGCGGCCTCCAGAGCAAATTCCCAAGAATCCCAGCCACCTATGGAAAACCCCTGAAAATCATCGCTTTGGCGCTCCTGCTGGTTTTCGGCGCCTACAGCATCGGCACCTCCAGTTTTCTAGGCTGGCTTACCCTGCCCTTTGCCGCCGGCAGCGCCCAAATCCATGGCCCTAACAACCGTTTATCCGAAGCGCCCGTCCTTGCAAAGCAAAACCTGCCGCCTGTCCAGGATGCTCCGGCAAAATCCGCCTCCATCGTCGACAGCCTGACCCAACGGTCCGATCAAGGCGGCAGCGGATCGCAGGGCGGGGACGGTTCCCAAGGCGGCGGTCAAAGCAATGGCCGCCAGAATGGCCAAGGCCTCCATCAAGGCCAGGGCAATGGCCAGGGACCGCAGTCCGAAAATTTCTCCTTTCTCTCCCTTCTTGACGTGCTGGCAACCTACGGTTCCATCATCGGCTTCTTC
>CALMWJ010000238.1 GCA_937873525.1 uncultured Peptococcaceae bacterium
TGATGAAGCGATTGGAGGCGGAATGTATGACGGAGGATACAAAGCATCGGCTGGATGCCCAAAAGGCTGCCGAAGACCGGACATCGCTCAAAAATGAAACGCCCAGGAAAGCCGATCCTTCTGGTGGAATCGGCCGACGTATCATGAAAACCTTGTCGGGATGGCGCCCGGGGCAATGGGTCGCACTGACGGCAGGTCTTTGCGTCGTGGTGTTTGCGGCAACGATCGGGATCGGTTCGTTTTATCCAAGAATGGGCAGCAAGTCGGCCAATAGCGTTGCAACCACTGAGGGAGCCATGATGGATCGGGAAATGGCCATGCCTCAGGCGGCTCCGGCGGCCAAAGGCGGGGCGGATCAGGCCGGTATTGCGGAAATGCCGGTGGTACCGCCGGTCAGCGACGGTTCAGTGGCACCGGAAGATATGGTGCAAAAAATCATTTATACAGCCTATATGAGCATTGAGGTGAACCGCTACGATGCTGCCGCAGGGACCTTGAAGGCAGCGGTGGCGGAGGCCGGCGGCTATCTGACCCGCGAAGAAAAGTACATGATGGATGACCAGGGCCGCATGGCCGGCAACCTATCCCTGCGGATCCCCAGCGCCAAATTTCCGGAGCTTCTGGAAAAAGCCGGGGCCTTGGGTAAGGTCACCAATCAAAGCAACAGCGCCCAGGATGTGACCACGGAATTTGTGGATGCAGAGGCCCGGCTTAAGGTGATGGAAGCCAAGGAAGCCCGTCTGCTGGAATTGCTGAAACAGGCGGGGAGCATGACGGATGTGCTGGCGGTGGAACAGGAATTGGGCAATACCCGGTCCGAGATCGAGTCGCTGAAAGGCCGCCTGCGCTATCTGTCCAATCAGACCGACTACTCCACTTTGAATGTGAACCTGATCGAGAAACCTGCAGCCGCCAGTTCGATCCAGGTTAAAGGCCTGGCCGGCCTCTGGCTGAGGGTCAAGGAGGCCTTCCTGATGGGGGTCAACGGCGTCATCAGCACTCTCAGTGACCTGGTGGTTTGGATCGTCCGTGTATTCCCGGCCGTCCTCATCCTTGGCGTAATCTTCCT
>CALMWJ010000239.1 GCA_937873525.1 uncultured Peptococcaceae bacterium
TGACTTCTTTGCCCAAAGCCCTGATTTGCTCTGCAAACTCGACGCCGATAAAACCTCCGCCGATCACCGCAACATTCTGGGCAGTCTCCAATTTTTCTAAGATATGATTCAAGTAGTCTTCGTTTTTCTTCACAGGAAATACATTGTCCAAATCATACCCCTCAATGAATGTGGGGATGATCGGCAGGGAACCGGTGGCGATGATCAGTTTCTTGTAGCTGACAGGGCCATTCTCATGCGTCATGACCACCTTTTCTTTGCGGTCGATCTCAACCGCTCGGTCGATCATCAGATGGATGTTGGCCTCCAGCAAGCCCGCATCCGGGATCATATTTTTCTTCGTATCGTGCAGCGTGCCGAAGATGTAGGGAATTCCGCAGGGAACCATCACGGTCTTGGTTTCACGGATCAGCGTGATGTCAATGTTTCCATAGGCTTTACGCGCCATCGTAGCCGCCAGGATCCCGCCTGCACTGCCGCCGATCACCAGCAAATCGGTTTTCAACATGCTAACTCCCCCTTTTCATATTTATGCCTTGGCAATCTTTCTACCGTATTCCACAGCTCCGCTCTGGGCGGCAGGGTCCGGATTCCACAGATTTCTGAAGCCTTCGTCAATGATTTTGAAACCTGCGTTTCCAAGCGCTTCAAGGACAACTTTGTTGCCTTCGCCGCTCCAGCCGTAACAGCCAAAGGCGGCTGCTTTTTTATTTTTGAATTTCAGTTCCTTCATCAGATGGATGAACCCTGCGACCGAGTGGAGCATGCTGTTCGAAATCGTTGGCGAGCCGATCACAACGGTCTTTGATTTAAAGACTTCGGTGATCAGGTCATTTTCATCGCTCTTGGCCAAATTGAAGACCTTGACAACCACCTCCGGGTCCGCCAGGCCGATGCCTTCGGCGATCCATTCCGCCAAAGTTTTTGTGCCGTTCCACATGGTATCATAGATTATCGTGATCTGGTTTTCCTGGTAGTCGTTGGCCCATTGGGCATACTTTTCCAGAATCTGTGCGGGATGCTCCCTCCAGATAACGCCATGACTTGTGGCGATCATATCCATGGGCAGATTGAAGGCAGCCACCTCATCCAGCTTTTTTCTCAGAATCTGGCTGAAGGGCGTCAGGATGTTGGCATAGTATTTGATCGCTTCGCCAAAGAGGTCGCAGGGATCCACCAGGTCATTGAAGAGTTTTTCCGTGGCATAATGCTGGCCGAAGGCGTCATTGCTGAACAGAATATTGTCCTTGGTCAGATAGGTTGCCATGCTATCCGGCCAATGGAGCATGGTCATTTCGACAAAAACCAGTTCCTTGCCGTTTCCGATGTCCAGTTTATCGCCGGTTTTGACCACATGAAAATCCCAGTCCTGGTGGTATTGACCTTTTAAGGATTTGACCGCATTGGCGGTGCAGTAGATCGGTTTGTCCGGAATGTGTTTCATCAACGCGGGAAGGGCGCCGCTATGGTCGACTTCTCCATGGTTGGCCACAATATAATCGATGGTGTTCAAATCGAT
>CALMWJ010000240.1 GCA_937873525.1 uncultured Peptococcaceae bacterium
GATCGGCTGCTCCACTGTGAAATCGCCGCATTCTGTGCAACGATAATCGTAATGTGGCATAAATCTCACCTCTTTCACCTGAATCATTATATTTTTTCTCGCAAGGACTGTCAAGACCGCGGGGGGACCGCCCGGCAAGGCAGTGTTTCCAGAACCTGCATCACTTCATCCCGGCTGCCGGGATCGCAAAGGATCCGCAAAAGGCCCGATTCCCGGTCGATGGTCGTGACGATGGCCAAATGCCCCATGGCTTCGAATATCTTGGTTATATAGGCAATATGCCGTTTTTCCGTTTGAATATGGATTTGGATGGTGTCCCGCATGATGTCTGCCTTTCCATTGGATGTTCCGGTTTCAGGCGCGCCGGACCAGGGTCCAGGGCGGGGCTGGTTTTTCCGAATAGATGCTCACGTGTTCCTGGGGATGGGGGGCTGCCTCCGCCGGTTCTCCCTGGGCATTGCGGAGGTCAACAGCGGCGGCTGTGAAATTTTCCCCTTGAGGAGGAACGAATTCCAGCAGATCGCCTTTTTTAAAATGATTCCTCTGTTCGATACTGAGCCGTTTCTCATCCGGGTCATAGCCTAAGACCAATCCGACAAAATCGTGAGAACGATCGTTTTCATTGGAATTCAGGTTGACCTTGGCATCCTGAAAATCGTCTCCCAGGAAGAATCCTGTGGTATATTCGCGATGACTGACGCGTCCGATCTCACGAAGCCACCGGTCTTCGACCTGCCAGTTGCCAGGTTCCCTTTCGAAAGCGTCCAGCGCCTCCCGATAGGCTTTGACAATGGTCGCCACATAATGGGCGCTTTTCATGCGCCCTTCGATCTTCAGACTGCAGATTCCGGCCCGGTCAAGCAGCGGGATTTGAGCCAACAGACAAATATCTTTTGAATTGAAAATATAACTGCCTCTCGCATCTTCAAGAATAGGAAAATATTCTCCCGGCCGTTTCTGCTCCACAAGTGAATAGTTCCATCGGCAGGCCTGAGCGCAGGCGCCCTGATTGGCATCCCTGCCTGTCATGTAATTGCTCAAAAGGCAACGGCCGGAATAGGACATGCATAAAGCCCCGTGGATAAAAGCTTCCAATTCCATGGCACCGTTTTTCTCATGGATTTCCCGGATTTCCGGCCAGGACAATTCTCTGGCCAGAACGATCCTTTGAACACTCAGTTCTTTCCAGAATTTAACTGCCGCCCAGTTGGTGGTGTTTGCCTGCGTACTCAGGTGGATCGGCATATTGGGAATGGTCTCTCTGGCCAGCAGCACGATGCCGGGATCTGAAATAATAATGGCGTCGGCGCCGATTTCTTGCAGCCGCCTCAAGTATTCAGGCAGATTTTCCAGGTCATGATTGCGGGCATAGATATTGACGGTGACATACACCTTGACTTGATGCCCATGGGCAAATCCCACCGCCTCCTTCATCTCTTCCAGCGTAAAATTATCCGAAAAAGCTCTCAGTCCAAATTCTTTGCCGGACAAATAGACTGCGTCAGCGCCGAACAGAATCGCCGCTTTTAATTTTTCCATACTGCCGGCTGGTGCCAGCAATTCCATTTTCACTTGATGCCCCTCCTAATTACGGATCGTCCATTTGGCTTGGTTGTGTTCACCGAGCGTGTGGCTGAACACATGTCCGCCACTGCCGTCTTCTTTTGCAACAAAGAAATAATAATCGGATTGTGCCGGCTGGGCCGCCGCTTCCAAAGAAGCCTTCCCCGGGCTGCAGATGGGGCCGGGTGGCAATCCCTCTTGCCGATAGGTGTTGTAAGGAGACGCGATTTCCAAATCTGAATACAGAAGCCGGCTCTTTTTTTCATCGAAGAGATATTGGACCGTGGCACAAGATTCCAAACGCATGCCATCCCGGAGCCGGTTAAGAAATACGGAGGCAATCAGAGGCCGTTCCTCATCCAGTTTCGCTTCATTCTCCACGATGGATGCCAGCGTGACCATTTCCCGAATCGAAAGGCCGCTTGTGTTTTCGGGCAAAGCCGAGTAAATCTCATCAAAGCGTTTCAGCATACGATCCAGCACCTTTTCGACCGGCGTTCCCTCCGCAATCGTATAGGTGTCCGGGAAAAGGTATCCTTCGAGCCGCTGGTCATTATTGGGAAGCCCGTCCAGGAAAGCATAATTGAAAGAACCGTTACGGACGGCCTCCCAGAATTCCGCTTCGGTGCATATTTCCTTCTGGACAAGGACATTGCAGATTTGCCGCAAGTGATACCCTTCCGGAATCGTAAAGTTCTTGACGATCACCTGGCCACGGACCAATTCCTTCATGAGCGCTTCAGAACTCATGGAGGGTGATAAGAGATAGTTACCTGCCTGCAGCTTATCACCGGTTTTCTCCAGTCTGCCATAGGCGGCAAAAGCCTTGGCGCTGCGGATATAGCCGGCTTTTTCCAGTTCCGATGCGATCCGGGTCAAGGTCCATCCCTTTTCGACGATGAACAGCGTCGCCTCCTCGGGGGTCTCGGTCAATGGACGCAAGTCAGCCCTGAACTGCCTGTAAACCATGGCTCCGAAACCGGCTAGGACAAGAAGCAGAACCAACAGGATCGAAATCCATCGGGCCTTTATATTTCTTGGGTGTTTCACGGTATGTTCTGACATCGCTGCGCCTCGCTTATCGATCAAAATCGGCCGGAACCAAACGAACGGTCCTTTTGTATTATACTATAGCTCGTGAGAAAACCCCAACAAAAAAAGCACCCGGATCTGCTCCGGGTACTTCGGGAAAACCTGCCTGGCCTGAATTGCGGCTGGCAATCACAGGAAACGGACCTTATTCCTCAGAGTCGGTGCTGGATTCCATCTCTTCTTGCCAGAGATCCGCAACCTTCTCCCACTCATCATCATCTTCGATATCGTACAGGATGTCTTCGCCGTTTTCATCCTTGCCAATTTTCAGGATGATTGCCTCTGCAGGCTCGTCGGACGCTTCATCAGCTTCCGCGGGCTCCAGGATCGCATATTCATTGCCGTCCACTTCTAAAACGTCAATAAGAACAAATTCATGCTCTTCTCCGTCTTCATCAACCAACATGACGGTTTCATATTCCATGTTCTCTTCCATTGTAACACCTCACTCCTTAAAATAGGTTGTTATAACTACTCTCCTTGTGAACAACGTAATTGTACTTGTAAATCCATAGCTTGTCAATCATTGGCTTGATCTTTTCCTTCATCTCCGGGGATTTCCGCGGCCAATCGTTTTTTCTGAATGGCCAGCCGGTCCAGGTATCCCTGAAGGATCAGCACCGCGGAGATCCTGTCCACGCTTCCCTTGCGTTTTCGCCTGGAAAGATCCCCTTCCAGCATGGAGCGATGGGCTGCCACCGTTGTCAGACGTTCATCCCAATAGACGATTGAAAGGGGAGATTTTAACGGCGCCGCAACGGCATCCTGCGCTTCAAGATGATTTAAAAGCGCTTGAATGAAGGCCTTGACCTTGTCGCTTTGCGGTCCCAAGGAACCATCCATATTTTTGGGCAAACCGACCACCAACGTATGCACCTGACGCTGCCGAATGATTTTTTCAAGGTATTCAAGGTCATAGGCCAGACTTTTTCGTTCCAAAGTCGGCAGTCCCTGGGCCGTCAACCCTAAGGCGTCGGCAGCGGCAATACCGATCCTGCGGTCCCCTACATCAAGTCCAAGCATCCTATACCCCTCCAATTAAGTTGAGCTAATAAATCAAGCCCCCGGAATCCCGGAGGCCTGATTCGAATTTATTTAGTCGCCAGATAATGCTTAACCAGCTCCTCAAGCAATTCATCCCGGTCCAGTTTGCGGATCAAGTTTCTTGCATTGAGATGGCTGGTAATATAAGCAGGGTCGCCGGAAAGAAGATAGCCAACGATCTGGTTGATCGGCTGATAGCCTTTCTCTTCCAAAGCCTGATAAACGCCATGCAGGATCTCGGCGATGCTGGCGGCTTCTTCTGTCTTAACACGAAACATCATCGTCTCATCAAGATTCTTAGCCTGCTGCCCCGCCGGCATATCCTTGCCCGGTTTATTGTTTTTTGTATTCATAGGCTCGCCTCCCGTAATCGCCGCATATCCGAACAATGGGTTAAATTCGAGGAAATATTGTAAAACCCTGCTGAATTTCATTATTTTTTTAATTGCTGCTCAATGATCTTATGGGCTTGTTCCAAGGCTTTGGGCAACTGAGCAGGATCCTTGCCGCCGGCCTGGGCCATATCAGGTCGTCCGCCGCCGCTGCCTCCCGCAACCTTTGCGATTTCCTTGATCAGGTTCCCCGCATGGGCGCCTTCGGCAATCCAATCCTTGGAAACCGTCACGATAAAGCTCACCTTATCCTCCAGGACGGTCCCGATGACCACGATGCCGGAGCCCAACTTGTCTTTCAAGGCATCTGATAAAGAGCGGAAACTTTCCATGTCCCTGGCGTCAACCTTGCTGATCATGACCGGTACACCGGCAATATGGACAACCTTCTCCAAAAATTGATCGCCCTGCAAATGGGCAATCTTGGCTTCTGCCTGGGCAAGGGCTTTTTCAGCCTGCTTGATGCTGTCGATCTGATTTTGGATCTTTTTTTCCAGTCCAGCCACCGGCGTTTTCAACAGGTCCGCAAGATTCTGGAGCATTTCTTCTTTTTCGTCCAGCAGAGCAAGGATGGAGGGTCCGGTGACAGCCTCGATGCGGCGCACACCGGCGCTGACAGCACCTTCACTGACAATCTTGAACATGCCGGCTTGAGCCGTGTTCTGCAAGTGGGTCCCGCCGCATAGCTCCATACTGAAATCCTCAGTCTGCGCTGCACCCTCAGCCGCATTGGCGGCACCCGGCACATCACCGCCCTGGCCCCGTCCGATGGTTACGACACGTACCTTGTCGCCGTATTTTTCACCAAACAAGGCCATGGCGCCATCCTTTTTCGCGTCTTCCAGATCCTTTTCCTGGGTCTCGACCGGATAGCCAGCCATGATGGCAGCATTGACCATATCTTCAACCTTCCGAAGTTCTTCCGGCGTCATGGCATTGAAATGTGCAAAGTCAAAACGGAGGCGTTCCGGTTCCACCATAGAGCCTGCCTGATAAACATGATTTCCTAAAACGGTTCTCAGCGCCTTGTGAAGAAGATGGGTGGTGGTATGATTGGCAGCCGTTTCCCGGCGGGTCAAGGGGTTGACCTTCAGCAGGAAGGATTCTTCCTGGCGGATCTGCCCGGAAACCACACCATGATGAACAAACCGCCCATCCGGAAGCTTGAAGACGCTCTGGACGTCCACATGGCCGAGCGCCCCCGTAATAACACCCTGGTCGGAAACCTGTCCGCCGCTTTCTGCATAAAAGGGCGTTTGGTCAAAAATCAAATCCACGCTTTCGCCCTCATTGGCCCTGTCCACAAGCTCGCCTTCGCGAACCATCGCCATAAGGGTTCCCTTCGCTTCCACGGTTTGATAACCGACAAACCGGGTTGCAGGGCCCTGGCAAAGCTTTGTGATCATCAGCGCTAAATCCCAGGTGCCGGCCTCC
>CALMWJ010000241.1 GCA_937873525.1 uncultured Peptococcaceae bacterium
GGCCGAACGCGAGGCTCTTCACGGGCGAGGAGATGGATTACGGGAATGCCCGGTACGGCGCCCACGGCTCCACGCACGTTGAGGGCCAGAATCATGGGAATATCCAGCTCCAGCAGTTGCAGCGTCAGATAGAGATTCCGTTCGATGTTGGTGGCATCCACGATGTTGATGATGCCATCCGGACGGTCATTGATGAGCAAGTCACGGGTCACGACCTCCTCAGCGGTATAGGGCGAAAGGGAATAAATGCCCGGCAGGTCGATGACGTTGACGTCGCTGTGTTTGCGCAGCGTCCCTTCTTTTTTTTCCACGGTCACGCCGGGGAAATTGCCCACATGCTGATTTGCGCCGGTCAGCTGATTGAACAGCGTGGTTTTTCCGCTGTTCTGATTACCGATCAAAGCAAAAATCACTGTCTTATCCCTCCGTGATCTCAATTTTGGCCGCATCCTCTTTGCGGATGGTCAAGGAATAGCCGCGAAGATAAAGCTCGATGGGGTCGCCCATGGGCGCAACCTTGCGCAGCAATACTTTGGTCCTTGGCGTCAGGCCCATATCCAGCAAACGGCGCCGAAGCGCCCCCTCCCCGCCGACGGCGAGGATCGTGGCGGTCGAACCAACTTTTAATTGATCCAATGTTGTCATACATTACCTCCTGGTTAGCGATGGCTAACGATATGGTTTATTTAAAATGGTTTGCATAGCACAACCACTGAAACCAATTTAATCATATTATACATAAAAGTCAATAACACTGATATATGCATGCGGCGAAAAAACGAAAAATTTTGAAATATTACCAATAAAATACTGCGGCCGGTTTGCCGGCCGCAGTATGGGGTGGTCAACCAGAGCAGAAATATCTGAAAAACCTATTGGCTACTTGACTTCGTAAGTCCAGCCGAAGGGATCGGGCAGTTTTCCCCATTGAATCCCGGTCAGAGTATCATAAAGCTTCTGTGCCACAGGGCCGATGTTGCCGTCGCTGACCTTCAGGTTTTGGCCATGGATATTGAAAAGGCCGATGGGGGAGATGACCGCTGCGGTGCCGGTGCCAAAGGCCTCTTCCAGGCTGCCGTCTTTAGCGGCTTCAAAAAGCTCGTCGATGGAGATCCGGCGTTCGGTCACTTTGTAGCCCCAGGAGGACAAGAGCTTCAGGGCGCTGTCCCGGGTGATGCCGGGCAGGATGCTGCCACCCAGCTCAGGTGCCACGATCTCGCCGTTGATCTTGAACATGACGTTCATGGTGCCCACTTCTTCGATATATTTATGCTCGCAGCCGTCCAGCCAGAGCACCTGGGTATAACCCAGATCTTTTGCTTTTTTCTGGGCAATCAGGGAGGCTGCATAATTGCCGCCGCATTTGGTGAAGCCGGTGCCGCCCTTGACCGCGCGAACATATTCGTCTTCCACATAGATGCTGACCGGGTTCAGCCCTTCTTTATAATATGCACCGACGGGCGACAGGATGACCATAAATTTAAATTGGACCGGCATGCGGACGCCCACATTGGATTGATCGGAGAACATGAAGGGACGGATGTACAGGGAAGTGCCCTCTTCTTTGGGAACCCAGCTAATATCTTGTTTGATCAGTTCACAGATGCTTTCGACAAAATCATCTTCGGGGAAAGCCGGCATACAGAAGCGTTCTCCCGAACGATTGAGGCGCTTGGCGTTTTCAAAAGGACGGAACAAACGGACTTTACCGTCTTCGCAATGGTAGGCTTTCATGCCCTCGAAGATTTCCACGGCGTAATGCAGGACCATGGCGGAGGGGTCCATGGAAATCGGGCCGTAAGGAATGATCCGGGCGTTATACCAGCCTTTTTCTGACAGATAATCCATTTCAAACATATGGTCTGTAAAGTAGTCGCCGAAGCCAAGATTGTTCCAATCCGGTTTCTCCTTCGGCGCAAGGGTTTTGGTCAATTTGATATCCATTAATATCCACCTTTCCATGTCCAGGCTTGACTGCGGGGCTGAGCAATCGTCGGCAGACCCTACATAAGATAAGCCAAATAATACTGTTACAATTTTACCCCAACGGTTTATCAGTTTCAATGATAAACCCTGCATTTCCATGTATACTTTCCTTTTATAATGAAAATCTATCTGTTATGATGGAAGAAAGCGCCAATGATGCTATCGGTTCATTCGATATCGATGGTATTATTTCCTGGGAAATCGACAACGCTTGGGGGAAAAAGGCATGAATGAGCAGATGTGTCTATTCCAAGATGCGGAAAATATGGAACGGCTGGATTTGAACCAGGTATGCCAAATACTGGCGATTTCAAAAGCCACGGGCAGGAACTGGGTCCGCTGCGGGCGGTTGACCCCTGATGGCCAACACGACGGCATTCCCTATTTCCATCGGGAACGGATCGATGAATGGCTGTTGTCCATGTCCCGGAAGCCCGGCGGCAAGCTGCGGAATCGCCGCAACAAGACCCAGGTTCAAGGGATTCTGCTGCAGCGTGATTATGCCTGCGATAAATCAACCATAAAAACCGTGGAAGCCATCATGAATGCCTTGGCAGGGCTGGAGATCGGCAGGGCCAACACCCGGATGATCCTTGCAGAGTATGCGCTGAAGCAGTTCGCTGCACGAGGACTGCTGCCGGGACAAGACGGGTCCGAAGCAGAAACCGCCTGCCGGGAGCCCGGCCAGCCCATTGGCGAATCCCTGCTGGAGGCTTATTTGAAGGGCACTTTGGCCCTTGGTGTTTACGAGGAACTGATCCGAGACCTTTTAGAAGGTGCGCTGCCGATCAATGAAGCAGAGCTGGAGGTTCTGCGGCCGGCATTGCTTATCCCGGCCTTCTGGGGTGCCGGAGACGACTTGCTGGGCCTGCTTTATTTGGGGCTTCAGCCTCTGGCGGGACGAAAGAGGGAAGGCATTTATTATACCCCAGGCATGATCCTGCGGCAAATGATCGGAACGCTGGAAGACTTTGGACTGCTGCCGAAAGGCTGCCGGCTATGGGACCCCTGCTGCGGCAGCGGCAACTTCCTGTTGGCGGCTTATGAAAGGACAGGCTGTCTGGAAGGATTGAACGGCAGCGACAGCGATATGACCAGCATTACCCTGGCGAGGATCAATCTGGTGCTGGCCTCGGGCACGAAGGACATCCCGGCGTTGAAAAAGCAGCTGCGCTGCGAAGACAGTCTGTATAGCAGATATGGCGGGTATGACCTTGTGTTGGGCAATCCGCCCTGGGGGCAGTACTACGCACCCCAGCAAAAAGCTTATTTGAAGCATGCCTTTGCCACGGCCGCCGGGCAACGCCGGATCGAGTCCTTCGGAGTCTTCACAGAACTGGGCTTGAAGGCCTGCCGGGAAGGCGGTGTTCTGGCTTTTATCTTACCGGAGGCGTTGATGCAGACGGAGTTGCACGCGCCGATCCGGGATTATATCCGTCAGGAAAGCAATCCATTCTATCTCCGGTATTGGGGAAATCGATTCAGGAAAATCCAATGTCCTGCCATGAGCCTGTTCCTGAAAAAGGAGCCGGGTGGGTTTTCCACACGCGGTTTACAGGTGGTCACCCCCTCGGAAATGTTCTGTATTTCGGGAGAGCGGGTATTGGGCAGGGACCACTGGCCCTTGGACATCAACGACCAGGATGATGAACTTCTGAAAAAAATTGAGACTCAAGTGCCGGTTTGGACGTTGCGCGGCCAGGCGGAATTTGCCTTAGGCATCGTCACCGGAGACAACGCCCAATTCTTATCCAGGGAACCGGCTCCCGGCCTGGAACCGGTATGGGCGGGAGGACAGGTGTTCGCCTACCGGATCGCACCCCCGGAAGCGTACATCCGCTATGATCGGGAAGCCTTGCAGCAGGTGGCGCCGGATGCGGATTACCGCAGAAACGCCAAGCTGATCTATCGCTTCATCAGCCAAGTCCCGGTGGCGGCATATGACGACGGGCAGCGGCTCACCTTGAACAGCGCCAATGTGCTGATCCCGCAAATCGAAGGGTGCCATATCAAATACGTCTTGGCGATTCTAAATTCCAGGGTCGTGCAATATTATTATTTGAAGCTGTTCTCTTCCCTGAAGGTGCTGCGCTGGCACCTTGAATCGTTGCCAATCCCTGTGGCCAGCCGCTTAACCCAGTGGAAGCTGATCCGCCAGGCTAACCAGCTGATGGCCTCCGACTCAAAGGAGCAGAGAATACAGCTCTATGAGGCGTTGGATCGGAAAATCATGGAGCTGTACGGGCTGGATGCCAAGGACCGGGAGCGGATCCAGGAAATTCTTGGAGAAAGGTCGCCTCTCCTTTAAACAAGGAATATTGGTGCTGCCGCGGCACCTTTTGCCCGATGGAGCGAATAAGAATAAAAGCCGGCAGACCAGGGATGGCCTGCCGGCTTTTGTGCGATGGAGATCCATCAAACAGCGCTATTCGGGTTTTTCCGGATCCAGCATGGTGTAATTGAAAATACAGCAGTCGTCACCGCTGGTCAGGCATTTCGGACGGTCCAGCTTCATACCGAAACCGGCATAAAGGGGATAGTCGATCTGACAGTACAAAGCGCCGATGGCAAGGCCCTCCTCACCGTACTGAGCCCAGGTTTCCGCCATGGGACAATAGGTGACGATGCCTTTTTCATCCCGCTTCCAGTCCGGGGTACCGAAATCCTTGATTTTGCCGTAGGTTTCTTTTCCGCAAGGCGGCAGCCCGGCTTCGGCTGCGTCCCGCTGCATGGCTTCGATCCGGGACTTAGCCATATTGTCTGTGGCGGCCTTGATTGCTTTTTTACCTTCTTCTTCACCAAGCCGTTCAAGCATTTCTTTCGCCATGAAGTAGTGCATCTCCGCCATCAGCTTTGCCAGCCGCATGGACAGGGGTTGGGAATGTTTGATATCGCTCATGACATGGTGCCTCCTTGAATTTTGATATGATTCCATTGTGGTTGATGGGTCCATTTTTGTCAAGAAGGCCAGGGCAGACGGAGGTTTTTAAACCAATACTTCCGGGAATAATCCAGCCCTGTTTTCACAGTCATGAAACCGTGAAAAAAAGAAAAAAACACCGTATTGACAAAGGCATTATCCGGCGCTACAATGTGTCAGTCAAATGAACATTGACAACCTGAATCAAGGTTTCAGGTTGTACGGAGGAATATCCGGTGAATAAACGCAAGTTGTCACCCTATACGGTCTTATTGATTGGTTTTGCATGTCTGATTCTGGCGGGGGCGGTTTTGCTGCTGCTGCCGATTGCCCATCAGCCGGGGGTGACAGTTACACCCATCGATGCATTATTTACATCAACCAGCGCCGTCTGTGTGACAGGACTGGTAACGGTGGACACAGCGAGCACCTACAGCATTTTCGGACGGATCGTGATCTTGGTTCTGATCCAGATCGGTGGGCTGGGTGTTGCCACCGTCGGCGTTTTTGCCATTGTCATGATGGGGCGGCGGGTCGGGCTTCGAGGCAGGATCCTGCTGAGAGAGTCGCTTAATTTACATACGATCCATGGGGTTGTCGGCCTCCTTTGGTGGATTGTCGGCATTACCGCGGTCATCGAAGGGAGCGGCGCCCTCCTGAGTTTTCTGGCCTTCAGGCAGCAC
>CALMWJ010000242.1 GCA_937873525.1 uncultured Peptococcaceae bacterium
CGATGATGCTGCAGGAGGCGACTTTGAAAAAGGTCGAGGTATGCCGGTCCATGGTCGGTTTGACTCCGAATTTCTTTTTCATAACGCTCAGGACCAGAATGGTTGCAGCCATACCGCCCAGGTAATTGCCGCCGGCAAAATGAATGGCCTTGAAACCCAGAGCAAATAAAAAACCAATCCCTAAAATCCCGCAAACCAGACTGTCATTGGCCGGGGCAGTCAACGGTTTGTACAGAGGGGCAGGCCTCAGGGCCCCCCCATACAAGGCAAGCGCATCCAGCGATTCCTTGTCCGCAAGACTTACAGGTCCCTTCATCCGCCTGCCGATCAGACCGCCTTTTTGCTTCTGAGCGATCAGCCAGCGCAGCAGGATCGGGTACAGGACAACCACTGCAAAAAAACGGATGGTCTGGTATATGACAACCCTGAATGGGTCAGCGCCCGGAAATCCCATGGAGATCAGCGCAAGGTCGGCGCCTCCGCCCGGCATGGCAGAGAAATAGGCCGTCTGTGGGGACATCCCGCTGAAGGACAGCCAGAAAAAGGCGGCCATGCCAACGCCTAGAGAATATAGGATCACAATGAACAGAGACCTGAAAATCCCTTTGAATTTCAAGTCGAAATTCTGAGTTACACTGATTGCGACGCCAATGGTAAAAAACATGGGCGCCCAGGCGGGCAGCGCCATGTCCATCCAGCCCGCCAGATTGGCAATGGCCGTTAAGGTCAGGGGGCCCAGAATTTGAGGGGACGGGAGTTTTAATTTCAAAAACACATAATATCCTGCATAGCCGGACAATAAAATCGCGATGACTGCACTCACGTATCCTATCTCCTATCTGCACAACTTCGGTAAATTGTGCTATGCTGATTTTAGATACTCCTGATGGAATCGGGTATTGAAAGGGGGACGATGCAATGAAAAACCCGGACTCTCCGAAAATGATCGCCTACGTCAGCCTGATGACCGCCGCGATCGCTCTGGCCTCTGCCCTGCTCAAGTTTCCCATCCTCTTCGGCTATGTCCATCTGGGTGATGGCCTCATTTTTGTCGCCGCCATGATCATCGGCCCCTATGCGGCCATGCCGGCCGCCGTGGGCTCCGCCATGGCCGATGTGTTTTCCGGCTATTTGATCTATGCGCCGGTCACCTTTCTGATCAAAGGCGTGATGGGATGGGCTGCCGGCTATTTTTCCATGCAGCTGCGGGACATCAAACATCCCTATATCTTTTTAACGGTCGTCTACGTCCTTTGTGAATTGTGGATGGCCTTCGGCTACCTGGTTTATGATTGGTTTCTTTATAAAGAGGCCGCCCTGGGAATGCTGCCCTTCAATCTGCTTCAAGGGGTGTTCGGCATCCTTATCGGCTTGATTTTTGTCAAGGCCTTCCACCGGATCCGTCCTCTGGAAAACCTGGCCGAGGATAAAGACTGATCTCTAAGCTGCTGTCCAGTCACACATCCTCGCAGGCCATAAGCGCTTCGGCACAGCGGAGGCCGTCCGTTGCCGCAGACATGATCCCTCCGGCATACCCAGCCCCTTCTCCACAGGGGTACAACCCCAGCAGGGCGGATTGAAAGGTTCCGTCCCGCAGGATTCTTACAGGCGACGAGGACCGGGTTTCAACCCCGGTCATGATCCCGTCAGGGTGCGCAAAACCTTTCAGCTTCCGGTCCAGCAAGGGCAGGGCTTCCCGTAAAGCCTCCACCGCAAACTCCGGCAGGCATCCCCTCAGATCGGCAGGCTCTACCCCCGGTTCATAGGTCGTCGTCCAAGGACCCAGATCCTTGCCGATCCGGCCCTCCAGGAAGTCCCCCGTCTTTTGGGCGGGCGCCCGATAGGTTTTTCCGGCCAGCTCAAAAGCCTTGCGTTCATACATACGCTGGAATTCCACCCCGGCCAGCGGGCCTTTGCTTGGAAAATCCTCCGGCGTGACACCCACCAGCAGCGCGCTGTTGGCATTGCCGCCGTCACGGTCATAATAACTCATGCCATTGGTCACGACGCCTTCCGCTTCGGACGCGGCGGCCACAACCTGCCCGCCGGGGCACATGCAAAAGGTATACACTGAACGCCCTCCAGGCAGATGAATGGCCAGCTTATAATCGGCGGCGCCCAAGGCCGGATGGCCGGCGAACCGGCCGTATTGGCGCTCATCGATCAGGCGCTGGGGATGTTCGATCCGAACGCCGATAGAAAAGGCTTTCGCTTCCATCGGGATCCCGGCAGCCGCCAGCATGGCAAAGGTATCCCTGGCACTGTGCCCCACCGCCAGGATCAGCTGACGGACCGGCAGATCATAGGCGTCTCCTGCCGCCCTTTCAACCCGTAATCCGCTCAACCGGCCGGCATCCGAATGGATGCCGGTCATTTTGTGCCCGAAACGGTACTCTCCGCCAAGGGCTTCAATGGCTTTCCGAAGGTTAGTGACCGCTCTGCGCAGCTGGTCGGTCCCGATATGCGGCTTCGCCTGATACAGGATCTCCGGCGGCGCCCCGGCATCCGCAAACGCCTGCAGAACCCGCTGACAGCGGCTGTCTTTGATGCCTGTGGTCAGTTTGCCGTCCGAAAACGTTCCGGCGCCGCCTTCGCCGAACTGGACGTTGGATTCGGGATCCAGAGTGCCCTGTTCCCAAAATTTTGCCACATCCTGCACACGCTGCGCCACCGCCCGGCCCCGTTCCAGAACGATCGGCCGCCATCCGGCTTCTGCAAGGGCCAATGCGGCAAACATGCCGGCCGGACCGCTGCCCACAACCACCGGCCGGAATTGGCTTTTCTCCGGACCTTCGCAGCCGGCGCGGGATTTTTCAAGCTTGCCCGGCAAGGCGCCTTCGCCCTCTGCGGGAACGACAGCGACGTCTTTGATCTTGCGGCTTATGATTTTCGATTCCATAGCCGGCGGCAGCCGCAGCCGGACCGAGTAGACCAGGAAGACCCGGTCTTTGTCCCGGGCATCCACCGACTTTTTGACAATGGCCAAGGATTCCGTCTGCCGGACAGGCAGCCGCAGCACCTTGGCGGTCTTGTCTCGGAGGCGGGCCATTTCCTGCTCCGGCAAGCCCTCAAGATTCAATTTAAGATTGTTGATCTGAAGCATCGAAACCATCCTTGTCGAACCACGCGATTCGTGTGTATTTATAAAAGTCAAAGACTCAGCGCCGAACGGGTCCCGGCCAGCCAGCCGGAAGCCCAGGCCCAATGCAGATTAAAGCCGCCGCATGGACCATCCACATCCAGGATCTCCCCTGCGGCATACATTCCGGGGACGATCCGTGATTCCAGAGTGGCCGGATCAAAGTCCCTGACCAATAAGCCGCCTAATGTGATTTGGGCCTGCGGCCAGCCGGTGCTGCCCGCGATGGGGAAACGCCAGGATTTCAGCACATCGGCCAGGTGTCCCAATTCCCGATCTGAAAAGTCTTCCGACTTTCCTTTTGTATCAAGGCCCGCATACTGCAATACCGCCTGACTGACCCGTTTATGGAGCATGCCGGCCAGCAAATCCCCCCGGTTTCTCCAGCCCAATTCGCGTCGCATCTGGACCAAACGATGCAGCAGCGCCTCCCTGCCCATTTCCGGAAACAGGTCCAAACGGATCTCGCCCGGTCCCGGCCAGCGGGACAGCTGAAAAATCGCGATTCCGGACAGTCCGTATTCGCGAAACAAGATCTCCCCGGTTTCGCTGGCGACAAGCGCCATGCCCGGGCTTTGACGCGCCGTTTTCCGATACCAATCCGCTTTGGCCTGCAATCGGATGCCGTTGAGGGATTTTAAGCCGAGTGCCTTGAGGTCGCCAGAGGGGCATTTTAAACCGGTCAAGGCGGCTTCCGTCGGGCGCAGCCCATGACCCAGCGCTTTCATCAGCTCAAAGCCGCTGCCGTCGCTGCCCAACTGAGGGGAAGCTTTGCCTCCCGCGGCCATGATCACGCGGCGCGCCTGGACTTGCCGTCCGTCCGCAGCCTTCACCAGCCAGCCATGGTTTTCAGGCTTCAGCGAAGCGACCGCAAAATCACAGTGGATCCCCACTTGCAGATGGTCCATTTCCAGCCTGAGAATATCCAGGACCGAGGCGGCGGTTCCAGAAGCAGGATAGAGCCGGTTTTCTTCCCTCCGGGCCAGCAAACCCATGGATTCAAAAATTTCCAGGACCTGAGGGGGCGGGATCCGGCCATAGATTTGCCGGACCCAGGGCGCCGAATGATAAAGGGATGCATCGATCCCGGCATTGCTGAAATTGCAGCGTCCGTTGCCAGTGGCCAGGAGCTTTCGGCCGATCCGGTCACAGCGTTCCAGAACAACCACACGGGACGTCTTTGAGCCGGGTCCTGCCGCGCTTCCAGAAGCTTTGCCTTTTCCAGGATGTTCCCGCAAGGTTCGGGCTGCCGCGATAGCCGCCATGATGCCGGACGCGCCGCCGCCCACAACCGCAATGTCGGCGGCCAGGATGTTGCCGCTCATATCGGATCCCCGCCTTCCCGGTTTTCCCTCCTCCAATCCGGACCTTCCGTCGAGGGAACTGCAAAATTCAGAATCCCGGGAAGGATCTCGGCGCGGACCTCCGAGGCTTGAAAAATGTCGCCGTCAATGGAGACAGGGACCGGTTCCTTGGACCGCAGGATGAAGCTGCCGCAAGCCTCGTTTTGAATCAGATGGCGGATCTTCGGAGAAGCTAAATGAAGGCCCTCTTTGTAAAGGCGCAGGACACTGAGCATCTTCCATCGGGGCATTTTCAAAACGCCGACAAAATCCATCCTGCCATCGGAGACCTTGGCGAAGGGCGCGGCCTTATAGGCGCCGCCATAGAACTGTCCGTTGGCGATCACCGCCAGAAGATACGCATTCCTCAGAATTTTGCCATCCACTTCGAGTTCAAAGGGATAGTTTGTTTTTTTCATCAAACAATAAAAAATGGCGATGGTGTAAGCCATGCTGCCGTCAATCAGGGGAAGCTTCTTGAATTTATTGGTATGGTAGGCGATTTCCGCATCAAAGCCGATATTGCAGATGTTGACGGCATAATGGTCATCGATGCGCAGCAGATCGATCTTCCGGTCGCGAGCGGATACCAACGCGCGGATATCCGAAAAATCCGCCTTTGGAAAGTTTTTGATAAAATCATTGCCTGTCCCGCAGGGATAGGATGTCACCGACACGTCGGCACGTCCAGACCGGACTGCGCCGCTGGCAACTTCGTTCAGGGTGCCATCGCCGCCGCAGGCGTAAAATCGAAGACGGACCGGCTCAATGCCATGGGCGACCTGGTCGGAGGCTTCCAGCATCCGGCAGCGTCGGATCACAAAATCCCTTGCATCGCCCGCCGCCTGGGTCACATAGATCTGATAAGGCCATCCAAGGGGCTCCATGCTCCCTTCAATCTTCCGCTGAAGGGAACGGGCGGCCTTTCCCTTGCCGGCGATGGGATTGATGATGAAGATATGTTCCATGAAAAATGGCCGCCTTTCTATCCGATGTCCAACGTGGTGAGTCCGTATATATTCCGAGCGGGGAGCTCCAGGCCCTCTCCGCTGTATAAACGCAGTCGGCTGAAAAGCTGTTCCATGCCGAAGGATTCTGCCAAAGCAACCGCTGCCGGATTGGCATGCGGCACATCGATCATCAAGGCGCCTTCCCCAGCCTTGCAGGCAAGATGGCAAAGAAGACGCCGGGCGATCTCCTCGGTATCTGCAAACAGCGGTCCGACTCGGCAGCCCTGCCGGCAGGCCCGGATCACACCATAGCCTTTGATCCCCTCCTGGTCCGCATAGCAGGCGCTTTCAACGCCCGGCTGCCCGATCCACGCTGACAAAAACGTCTCACGGACACAGCCGAACATCCGGCGGTCGTAATCGATCAGCCCCTTGGGATCCAGCTCCAGGGCTG
This sequence comes from uncultured Peptococcaceae bacterium, assembly GCA_937873525.1. Lineage (GTDB taxonomy): Bacteria > Bacillota > Peptococcia > DRI-13 > UBA5745 > UBA5745. The sequence goes on from CALMWJ010000242.1 coordinate 5,887, forward strand.
AGTACACATCGATCCCCAGGCACGCATGATCCAGCAGCTTTCCGGCATATCGGGAAATCCCATATTCGGGAATAAAACCATAGCGTTGATAAAAATTCTCCATGACCGGCAAACCATCGGTGCCAGCCACTCTGCCCTTGAGATGTTCCACGGCATGCTGCCATAAGGCTTCTCCGATCCCCTGTCCCCGATAGGGAGGCAGAACCACGTGGCCGCCGATGTAGCCCAAACGATCGCCGTAGCGGACGGCTGAAATACAGCCAGCCATCCCGCCGTCCAGTTCCGCGAGAAAAAAACCGCCGGGATCCGCCTCATAAAAGGATACCCCGTCGTAGAGACCAGGGTTCCAGCCTTCGCGGGCCGCCAATTCCATTGGAAAAACCATCTCATTGAGTTTCAGACAACGAATCGTCAGCACAGTCCGCGCTCCTTCATCCTGCAATAGGCTTGCTCCATGGCCAGCCTGTCTGCAACAAATTGCATAAAAATAGATGATCTATTATAACATGAATAAACAGGCAAGAGGAACGTCCCCTTGCCTGTTTCATGGGATTTCTTGTTGCCGGAGCCGTCCCCGCGGGAAGCCCCGGTGTTTTCAGCACTGAAGGGCTTTGATGATCCGGCTTTTATAAGCTAAAAATTCCGGTGAGGTTTCAAAGGCTTCGCCGGATTTGCCGTTTCGTTCAATGGTCACCTGATCCGTGATCCGTCCGGGCTTGCCGGTCATCAGATAGATCCTGTCCGAGAGACGGAGCGCCTCGTCGATGTCATGGGTGATCAAAAGCGTCGCCATTTGAAGCGCGTGGATGATTTCAAGATACCACTTGTGAAGCTGCCGCTTTGTGATGGCATCCAGACTGCTGAAAGGTTCGTCCAGGAGGGTCACATCATGGGAGAAAAGATAGGTCCGAAGCAAGGCTGCCCTTTGGCGCATGCCGCCAGACAGCTGGCTTGGGAAGAGCTTGTCCGTGCCAAGGAGGCCGAATTGCTCAAAGTGCTCCAGGGCCTTTTCCCGGGCAGTCACCTTGTTCTCCCCTTTGATGACCAGAGGCAGCGCAATGTTGTCGACCACCGTCTTATACTCAAACAGAAGATCCTTCTGCAGCATGTAGCTGATCCTGCCGGCCCGGCCGGTGATATCCTCCCCGTCGACCAGGACTTGACCTGAATCCGGTGTGTCGATGCCGGAAAGGATATTGAACAAGGTGGTCTTTCCGACGCCGGAAGGGCCCAGCAGGGACACGACCTCCCCTTCGTCCACTTCCAGGTCGATATCCTGGATGACGGGCGTCCCCCGGTAGCTTTGGCAGATTCGGCAGGCTTGCAGCTTCATGAATGCCTCCTGGTTATTTCGCTGACGGCAAATACTGGTTGTCCATTCCGGCGGCCGGTTCCATTTTGTGCTTCAGCAGGCCTTTGTCATACATCCAGCTGAAGAAGTTGTCCCAGCGAGCCTGGTCGATCACGCCCCAGACCGGCGCTTCTGCCATATACTGGGCAGACAGGTATTCCTGGCTGGCTTTGACTACCTCTTCCCCGATTTCGGGAGCCGCTTTCAGAAGGATCTGGGCTGCTTCCTCAGGATCAGCTGCCGCAAATTCGTATCCTTTGGCTGTGGCCTCCATAAATTTGCGGGCAGTTTCGGGATGCTCTGCCAGAAACTGATTGTTGGCGGCAATGACCGGCGTATAATAGTCCATCACGGGATTTCCATCGGCGAAGGGGAGATAATGGGTATCCAGCCCTTTCAGCTTGGATATGATGCCATCCCAGCCATAGAAGACCCACACCGCATCAAAATCCGTCTGCAGTGCCGTGACGGTGTCGGTTGCGTTGTTGGTGACCATCTTGATCTTGCTGAAATCACCGCCGTCGGCGGTGACCACGTCCTTCAGGATCTCGTCATAGACCGGAATGTCCCAGGTTCCGTAGCTTTTTCCTTCCATATCCTTGAAACGGGTAATGTTCTTCTCCTTCAGAGACAGGATCCCGCTGGTGTTGTGGTTGACCACGGCGGCAACTGCCGTCACAGGCATAGGTTCCTCCAGATCCAGTCCGGCGGCGATGGCTTCCTGGAAGGAAATGCAAAAGGGTGCTTTCCCTGTGCCGACAAACAGCAGGGCGTCGCCCTCCGGCGGCTGAATGATTTCCACTTCCAGGCCGGCTTCTTTGTAATAGCCTTTCTCCTGGGCCACATAAAGGCCTGTATGGTTTGTATTCGGTGTCCAGTCAAGGACCATAGTCACCTTTTCGAGGGCTGCCGGTTCCCCGGTTTTTCCGGCATCCGCTGGCTGTCCTGCCTGGCCGCAGCCGGCCATCAACGATGCGGCCAGCAAGACTGCCGACACCTGCACCGCAGTTTTTTTAAACATTCTTTTCATGTCATTCACCTTATCCTTATTTAATATTTCTGTATCGCATGACCCGGCGCTCGATCATTTTGGTCAGCCCCATCAGCAGAAGACTGATCAGGATGATCAGCAAGATCACCGCAAACATTTTGTCAAAGGCATACGCCTTTTTGACCCGGGTCATATAGACGCCCAGCCCGGCGTTGCCTCCCAGCCATTCGGCGATCACCGCGCCGACGAAGGAATAGGCCACGGCGATTTTCAGGCCGGCAAAAAAACTGGGCATGGCCACCGGCATTTTGATGTGCCGCATGATCTGCCAGCGATTGGCTCCCATGGCATGCAGCAGATGGATGGCATCCCGGTCAGCCGTTTTGAAACCATCCAGCAGGCCAACCACCACAGGAAAGAAACAAACCAGCACCACCAGAGTGACCTTGGGCGCGATCCCGTAGCCCATCCACAGCACCAATAAGGGCGCGATGGCGATGACCGGAATGGTTTGTGTGATGACCAGGATGGGATACAGTCCCTCATAAACCGCTTCCCAGCGTTCCATGGCAATCGCCAGGACGAAGGATAAGAAAAGGCCAAGACTTAAGCCAAGAAAGGCTTCCCATAGCGTGATCCGGGCATGGCCCATCAGTACGCCGAACTCAGAGCACAGCGCACGGCCGACTTGCAGCGGCGTTGGCAAGACCAGCCTCGGGACGATTCCGAAGCCGGAAAGGCTTTGCCAGCCAATCAGGACAAGCATTAAAAATATGGCCGGCCACTTAAGCTTGATGATGTTTTGCCACCTTTTTTTCAATGGTCCACACACCCTCTGTTCCCGGATTATAAGCAATTTTTACATAGGACATGACGCTGGGCGCACCGGCTTTGATGCAGATGATCTGACACGCCTTGAGGATGTCCATGAGCTGGTCGAAATCACCCTCGATGGTGGTTTCAAAAGGACCGACATAATAGCTCAGTCCGGAGCTTTTGATGTAATCGATGACCTCGTCCACGATGCGGATCACTTCCTCGCCCCGGACGTCGGGCAGAACCTGGATCGCAATACTGCAATTGTACATAATATCCCCCCTTTTGATTTTGGCAGCCCAATGGACCTTGATGAAGGCTCCATGCGCCGGATTGAAGAAAAACTCCATAAGCTTCAGGAAACTTATGGAGTCATATACACTCGGTTTCTCCCTCCGCCAGCATTACCTGGATCAGGTTCACGGGTTAAAGGCAGTTATGCCCTCTCTCAGCCGGCCTGCAGACCAGCACCCCAACTATTCAATTCTAAAAAAGTATATCGCCGATGCGCTTCAAAGTCAAGCTGAAATGGGTTATGTCAAAGCGCGGGCAAGCCGTCGCCTATTTGATTTTGTCTTCCAGCAGCGTCTTGATCTCCTTCAGCAGGACGGCTTCCTCACTGGGGGCGGGCGGTGCGGCGGGCGCTGCCGGCGCCGGTTTCTTCGCCTTTTGAATCATTCGGATCATGATAAAGATCGATAAGGCGATGAGCAGGAAGTCGATGATATTCTGGATAAAAAGTCCGTAGCGCAGCTCCACCGCGGGGATTTCCCCCTGGGCCGCTTTCAGGGTCACGGCCAGAGCGCTGATGTTGGTGTTGCCCAGCAGCAGGCTGATCAGCGGCATGACGATGTCATTGACCAAAGAGGATACGATCTTCCCGAAGGCGCCGCCGATGATCACGCCGATGGCCAGGTCAAGGACGTTTCCCTTCATTGCAAATTCCTTAAATTCCTTTAGCATCCCCATCTTCTTCTCCTCCTTTTTCTCCGGCTGGCCATCCATGGTTCAGGGCCAGCCTTTGCTTCCGTTCCCGGAAATACCCTCGGACTGCAAAACAAGCCGGGATCATGACCGCATAAATATTGAAAGGAATATATCCGCTGCCAACGCCCAGCATAGCAGCCGGGACCGCGCTGCAAATATTCCAGGGAACCGAGGATGAAATCAGCATGGCCGTGCTGGCCAGCGCAAGCGCCAGGGCTTCCCGTTCCAATCCATCGTCTTTGTTAAAAAGCTTGCCCGCGATCTGCTCGGTCAGCATCACCGCAAACACTTGGGATGCGGCAAAAGCACAGGTTGCCAGAGCCGCCAGAGTGACCGCCGCGGACCGGCCGAAACGGGCGGCAAGGCGAAGGATCCCATTTTCCAGGTCAGACAGCATGCCCGTCCCCGAAAATATCCCGCCATACATGGTGGAGACGATCAAGATGATTTCTGAGTTGACCATGGAGATCACGCCGCCGCCGGGCAGAATTGTCCTTAACGGACTGTCCTGAATGAATTCATAGCCCAAAAACGCCTGTTTCAATAAAGCCAGCGGCGCTTGGCCCTGAAACCGCCATGCGATCCAAGCCGCTGCCAGGGCGCTCACAAGAATCGCATGCTTTGCGCTGACTTTCAGCAGCATCAACAGGAGGACGATCCCGGCCGGCAGCAGGACCCAGCCATTGAACATAAAGAATCGGGCCAGTTCGGCGTTCAAAGGGCTTTCCACCAGCTGAAGCGGCTGACTGAGTGAAAGGACGGCAAACACGGCTGAGGTGATCGAGAAAGGCAGCACCAGCGCCTTCAGCAAACGCAAAACATTTTTATGCAGTGAGGTCTTGGTCAACACCGCAATGATATTGGTTGTGGAGGACATGGGTGAACATTGATCCCCCACAAAACAGCCGGAGATGATCGCCCCTGCCGCCATCAGCGGGTCGACGCCGCCGGCGCGGGCCATAACGATCAGCGTCAAGCCGATCGTCCCAACCGATCCGAAGGCGGTGCCCAGCAAGAAGGACACGATGGCGCAAATCCAAAAGCAGGCCAGAAGGAAAAACTCAGGTTTAATATAACGGGCACCGAAATAGATGATCATGGGG
>CALMWJ010000243.1 GCA_937873525.1 uncultured Peptococcaceae bacterium
AACTGCAGTTTATGCAGAAATCAAGGAATTTCGTGTGCTCCGAGGTAAACTGGCTGTTTTTCAGGCTGACAAAATTGAACTCCCGCACCACATCAAAGCCGATGATGTCGATGGTTTTGAGGATTCCCTGTGCCAGTTCCTTTTCCACGGCGTTCTTATAAATAAACGTAATTCCCAGGCTATCGGCGACCAGGGCTTTGATCACGTTCAAGCTGCCGATTTCAATGCGATGGGAAAAATGGTCGATGCTATGATTATGCTCCCATAAAGCATGCTCCAGAACATCTCTTGTGCCGCTGCCTGTTTCCCGGACAATCAGCCGCTGCGAGAAGATGTCTTCAAGATCGACCTTGCGGTTTGCATAGGGATGCCGGCTGCCGCAGATCGGAATAAATCTGGCGCGGGAAAACAGAATTGAATGATAAGCGGTTTTATCCAAGTGGCCTTCAATAAAGGCAAAATGGATATCCCCTTCCTGCAGTTTATGCAGAAGGGTTTCGGTATTGTCCACCAGCATGGTGAAGGTTGTATTTTCATCCCGTTGGATCAGCTTGTTCAATATATCAGGCATCACAAACTCGCCGATGGTCAAGGTGGCGCCAAACGCGAAATGTTCCCTGGACGGGTCCTCCTGCAGCTTTTGCCCGATATGATCCCAATCGGCCTTTGAAGATAAGCCATACTGCCGCAGTTGCTGGCCTTGGGGCGTCAGCTCAAGACGTTTGCCTTGGAACTTGAATAATTTTATGCCATAGCAGGTTTCAAGATGGCGGATGTGCTGGCTGACCGCGGGCTGAGTGATATTCAGTTTTTGAGCGGCTTTAGTAAAGCTCATCTCTTCACAAAGGGCTAAGAACGTCTCCATTCGATAATCCAGCATGCTGGCCTCCTATAAAATATACTTATCATAAAATAAGAATTTATAATTTTTAATTATCACAGTCTAATGATAAGCTAAAGGCGACTAAAAAATCAAGCGGGTGATTTCGATGAAAAACCTTGTTCAGCACATATCAGGCATGCTTTTATGTCTCCTGTTGTCCTCTGTCGCCTACGGACTAGGGAAATGTTTTCCGGTCATCGGCGGGACAGTATTCGGTATCGTAATCGGGATCATCGCGGCGTTTTGGAGACGTCCGGTATGGTTGGAGTCCGGGATCCGATACACATCCAAGAAGATTCTGCAGGACTCGATCGTTCTTCTTGGATTTGAAATGAACATGGCCAGTGTGATCGATGTCGGTGGACAATCGCTTTTGGTGATCATCTTTACCCTGACAGCCTCCTTTTTAACGGCATGTTTGGTCAGCAGACGACTTCGTATTCCAGCCCATGTGGCCGCGTTGGTCGGTGTTGGCACTTGTATTTGCGGTGGCTCGGCGATTGCCGCCACGGCGCCGGTGATCGATGCGGCCGAGGAGGATATTTCCCAGGCAATATCAACGATTTTCTTATTTAATATCCTTGCGGTGTTCTTGTTTCCGGCCTTGGGGAGCGCTCTGAATCTCAGCGATGCGGGTTTTGGGATGTGGGCCGGAACGGCCATCAACGACACGTCTTCGGTGGTTGCTGCCGGAGCGGCATGGAGCCAGCGTGTGGGAAATGATGAAGCGCTTCATATTGCCACCATCGTCAAGCTGACAAGGACCTTGATGATCGTACCGATCACCTTGGCGTTGGCAATTTATACATCAAAAAAGAACAAGAACCGAGCCTCGAAGTATTCATTGGTCAAAATCTTTCCATGGTTCGTCCTGGGATTCCTGATGACCGCCTTGGCCCGCACCCTGTTTCCCATCCCGGCGGCCGTTACCGGAGCGCTGGTATGGATGGGCAAGTTCATGATCATCATGGCCATGACCGCCATTGGCTTGAATACGAATCTGAAAAAGCTCCTGAAGCAGGGACTCAAGCCTGTCCTTCTGGGCGCCTGCTGCTGGTTCAGCGTCGCGGCGGTATCCCTGATCGTGCAGCGAATGACCGGAGCGATGTAGGGTTGCATCGATTTCGCAATGAATCTATACTATGAGATGGCACTGTATGGATGAAGACTGATCCCGCTTTGAAAGGTTTGGAACATGAAACAATTGATCA
>CALMWJ010000244.1 GCA_937873525.1 uncultured Peptococcaceae bacterium
CGTCCCATCCGGCCCTTGTTCCCGGATGGTTTTCGCAACGAAGTCCAAGTCGTCGCGACCGTGCTGAGTGTGGAACAGGATAACCCCCCGGAGATCCTGGCGGGTATCGGCGCCTCAGCGGCCCTGCACATTTCGAATATCCCCTTTGCCGGACCGACAGCTACGGTTTCTGTCGGACTGGTGGATCATGAGTTGGTCCTGAGCCCCACCATCGAACAGAATTCCCAAAGCCTCCTCAACCTGACCGTTTCCGGCACGAGCAAAGCCATCATGATGGTTGAAGCCGGCGCCAAAGAGGTTGCGGAAGAACTCTGCCTGGACGCGATCATGTTCGGACATGAAGCCATCAAAGAGATCACGGCATTCATTGAAGACTTCCGCACCGAGGCCTTGGCGATGGGCTTGGCGAAAGAAAAAATGGTTCCGGTGCTGACCGCTTTTGATCCGGAACTGCTGGCTGCGATTCGTGAGTTTGCCTCTGACGATCTGCTGGCCGCATTGAAAACACCGGAAAAGAAAGCCCGGGAAGAAGCGGTGGACCAGGTAAAGGATACGACTTTCGAAAAATTTGCAGTCATCTACCCGGAAAAAACCAAGGAAATCGCAGCGATCCTGGAAGACATCGAAAAGGACCATGTGCGCAAGCTGATCAGCATTGACAAAATTCGTCCTGACGGCCGCGCAGTGGATGAGATCCGTCCAATCATCGTTGAAACCGGTGTTCTGCCGCGAACCCATGGCAGCGGACTGTTTACCCGCGGTCAGACACAAGCCTTGACCGTCACCACCTTGGGTTCCGCCAGCGAAGACCAGCTTCTGGATGGACTGGGCCTGGAAACCTCTAAGCGTTATATGCATCATTACAATTTTCCGCCTTACAGCGTGGGTGAAACCAAACCCATGAGAGGCCCGGGTCGCCGGGAAATCGGGCATGGCGCGTTAGCGGAACGTGCCCTGGAACCCATGATCCCCTCCATCGAAGAATTCCCATACACCATTCGTTTGGTTTCCGAAATCCTTGAATCCAACGGGTCATCCTCCATGGCCAGCGTTTGCGGAAGCACCATCTCTTTGATGGATGCCGGTGTTCCCATCAAACGGCCGGTTTCGGGCATCGCCATGGGTCTGATCAAGGAAGGGTCCTATTATACGATCCTCAGCGACATCCAGGGGCTGGAAGACCATCATGGGGACATGGACTTCAAAGTAGCCGGAACCACGGAGGGTGTCACCGCCCTGCAGATGGATATCAAGGTCGACGGGCTGGACCGGAAGATCCTTTGGGATGCGCTGGCCCAGGCTCATAAAGGACGCATGTTCATTCTGAACAAGATCCTATCCGTCATTCCCGAAACTCGTAAAGAGCTTTCAATGTATGCCCCTCGGATCATCACGCTGAACATTGATCCCGACAAGATCCGCGATGTCATTGGACCCGGCGGCAAAATCATCAAAAAAATCATTGAAGACACCGGCGTTAAGATCGACATCGAAGACAGCGGGCTGGTGATGATTGCCACCAATGATGCAGCCGCAGGCGAAAAAGCGGCTCAGATCGTCCGCGACCTGACCCGTGATGTCGAAGTCGGAGAGATCTACACCGGCAAAGTAACCCGCCTGATGACCTTCGGCGCTTTCGTGGAAGTTCTCCCGGGCAAGGAAGGTTTGGTCCATATTTCACAGCTTGCTGAGGAAAGGGTCAATAAAGTCGAGGATGTTGTCAATGTCGGCGACATAATAACCGTGAAGGTCACTGAAATCGACCGTCAGGGCAGAATCAATCTTTCCAGAAAAGAAGCGCTCAGAATGCAGAAAAAATAAGTTACCCAAGTGCAGCATCCGATTAAGGCCGGGCATAGCGCCCGGCCTTTTTTTGATAAAGCGGGACAATGGGGCAGGACGCAATCTTCCCGGAAGCCGCATCGGTCCGTTTATGGGGAGACTTGCATATTTACTAAATTTCATATATTGTTAAATCAGTTGATGATGTTATTTATAGAACATGCGGGTCGAAACGGCCCGTGTTGAGGAGGAACTTCATGGGTCAGGAAGCAGTCCAAAGCATTGTATTGTCGAATGGCGTACGGGTATTGACCGAAAAAGTCCCGGGGGTCCGTTCAGTGGCCATCGGGATTTGGATCGGCACAGGTTCAAGAATGGAGATTCCGGGAGAAGAAGGCGTTTCCCATTTCATCGAGCACTTAATGTTCAAAGGCACCGGAAAAAGGACTGCCAGGGAGATTGCCGAATCCCTCGATGCGGTGGGAGGGCAGCTCAACGCGTTCACCGCAAAAGAGATGACCTGTTTCTATGCCAAGGTCATGGATGAATATCTTCCTTTGGCAGTGGATGTCCTCACGGACATGCTGTTCAACGCCACCTTCGAACCCCATGCTTTGGACAAGGAACGGGGCGTCGTCAAAGAAGAGATCAGCATGTATGAAGATACACCGGACGAGCTGATCCATGATGTCTTCATGGAAACTGCATGGCCGGACAATCCACTGGGGAAACCGGTCCTCGGAACGATCCAGTCCCTGGATGCCATTGATCGCAATGTGGTGAGAAATTATATAGAGCGCCAGTACGTTCCGGAAAAAATCGTCATCGCGGCAGCGGGCTGTTTAGAGCATGAGCAGGTTTGGGAACTGATGTGCCCTGTCTTTGAAACTTTAACAAAGCGGGAGCAGCCTTTGATTGCCCCGGCACCGCCCGGATTGTCCGGAAGAACGAAAAGACTCCAGAAGCCCACAGGCCAGATGCAGATTTGTCTCGGTACCCAAGGCATCTCCCTGGCTGACGATCGGAACTATCCCCTGTATATTATGAATGGGGTTTTAGGGGGCGGCCTGTCTTCCCGGCTGGTCCAATCCATTCGCGAGGAACGCGGACTGGCCTATTCGGTCTACTCCTTCAACAGCGCCTTTAAAGATGCCGGAATTTTTGCGTTTTATGCCGGGACCGCTCCATCGGCGGCCGCCCAAGTCATTGAACTATTTCAAAATGAGATGGATAGCCTTTGTGCCCAGGGAATTACCCAGGCGGAGTTTGAACGGGCCAAGGCCCAGGTCC
>CALMWJ010000245.1 GCA_937873525.1 uncultured Peptococcaceae bacterium
ATATGGTTTCATAAAAAAGCGCTCCTGCCGGTCGGCAGGAGCGCTGAGTTATTTAGGCTGAAAAACCTGATGTTGAGATATCCCCCTGCCCAAGGATGTCCGAACGACACATACGGCAGGTCTCCTGACTTAAGGATCATCCTCGAAAACGCCTTCCCAGGTTGCCCCAGTGGCATCATGTTTTCTCGTCCCCTCATACAGTAATGGTGGCTGTGCAGGATTCTCACCTGCTTCCCTTTTCATGGACTTCGCCGAATGAAGGCTTGGTCCAACCGTATGCCCTATGAAATTGTCGTGCGGAGGATTCCCTTGCTTAGGGTACAAAAGAGCATATCATACTAAAGCCCTAGGTTGCCCAACAGAATCCGCCCCTATGCGGCTTGATTATACCGTATTCGCCGGGGCGTGTCAATCTGCATCCATCAAGCAAAAATCCGCAGGGCTTCGCCAAACCCGGACCCGCATAACCCTCCCCGCAGGCCCAGTCCAGCCAAGGCCGCCTCAATCACTGCCGTTTCATCCGGGCTTGCTTCGACCAGGGGGAGACGCAGGTCGCCGGCTGGCAGGCCAATGAGGGCTGCCGCCTTCTTGACCGGAATGGGATTGGTCGTAATGAACAAGGCCTTGAATAACGGAAACAGCTTGAGATGGGCCTCCCTCGCTTCATCGATCCTGCCCTCCAGATAAGCATAGATCATATCGCTGACCAAATCGCCGGCAATATGGGCCGCCACGCTGACAACGCCGTAAGCGCCAACGGCCATCATGGGCAGGGTCAGGCTGTCATCCCCGCTGTAAATCAAAAAGTCGTCCGGCAGCACCGCTTTCATCGCCGTAATCTGGTCCAGATTGCCGCTGGCATCTTTGATCGCCCGGACATTCCCGATCTGTGCCAGCCGCTGGGCCGTCTGTGGCTGCAGATTGATCCCGGTGCGCCCGGGAACATTGTAAATCATGACTGGTTTTGAGGTTGCGGATGCCACTTCCTGGTAATGGCGGAAGAGCCCCTCCTGGTTTGGCTTATTGTAATAGGGGACCACCGCCATGACCGCATCAGCGCCCACCCTCTCAGCCGCGGAGGTCATTTCCGCCGCATCCCGGGTGCTGTTGGTCCCCGTTCCGGCGATCACCCAGCCCCTGCTGCCCACCGCCTCTTTGACCGCCTGAAACAGGTCAATTTTTTCCTGAATGGACAGTACCGGCGATTCACCGGTCGTCCCAGCGACCACCAAGCCCTCGCTCCCATGGTCCAAAAGGTAGCCTGCGATTTTTTGGGCCCCCTCATAATCCACGCTCATGTCCTCCTTGTAGGGGGTGATCATGGCGGTAACAACTCTCGGAAAACGTCTCATCTCATCAACAACTCCTTGATCATCATGTGGGCCGGCTTCGCCAGCCGGAATTGGCCGGCGGGGGCCCTTGCCCCTTTGGGCAAAAAATAGGAAGCGTGCCTCTGGTGCAATCCTCCTTCAGCACGCTCCCGAATTCCATCTATGGCTTTCTCCGATCAGCAAACGCCGCTTCTCGACCCGACTTCCGCTTTCTTTGGCAACAACTCAGAGACAGGCGGCAGGCACGAGGTTGAATACCGTCCTGCAGCCGGTTTCTCCGCGATTCCCCAAACGATAAGCCGCTCGTGCGGTGGAGATGAGGACCCCGGCCATAAATTCAGGATTCGAACTCAGCTTCAGGCTGTATTCGATGGTTTGTTTGTTCATGCCGCTCCAGCCGGCATTCCCCCGGTGGATCATAAATCCGCCGCGAGGCAATCCCCGAAGGTCACTGGATATTTGCTCCTGAGAGATCAAATGAACGATGGCCTCATCGTCCGAGAAGAAGTTTGGCATCGCGACAGAATATAATCCCGGATCGCTTCCCGCCGAAATGATCGATAGCTTGTTGCCTCTGCGGGCAGCCTGATCCACCTTTTCAAAATATCCGGCATGACTTGCGCAGGCATCATAGCTATCGATCAGATGAAAACGTTCTGCAAACCGCGGCATCGTTTCCGGCAGGTCGGCCGCACTGCTGCAGCAGTTGATCATCACATCCACGGAATCCTCCATTTCAAAAGCATCCTCAAGGGGACGCAAGGGCACATGATACGATTTTGGCCGCATTTCGGTAATGTCTCCTCGTGTAAAGATTGCAGCCAGTTCCATATCCGATTTCGAAGTGAGCGCGGACTCCACTCTCTTTCCAAGATTGCCGTATCCAATAATTCCTATTCTCATCATCTTTTCCTCCTTATTTTTCTGAATCTTCTGTCTTTTGCCGGCTCGATGGATGCGGTCATCTGGACCAGCCTGCGATCTCTTTCCAATATCTCTTCTTAAATTCGTTTTATCATAAAAACAACCTCCCGATTTTGGAACAAGCAATAGAAAAACAGCCGGCCCGTATCCGGGCCGGCTGCATAAAAGGGCGCATGTCTTGTACATATTGGAATCGTACAATGCATATCGTCTTTAAGGTAGCGCTCCGCATACAATGCGACAGTCCGGCAAATCTTATTTCACCGAACCAGGACAGCCTTCATGCAATCAGACCGCCTTCGGCACTGACACCTTTCCCCGGAACCATGGCTTGCACTGCCTTGGCAGTCCCGGTTACTCTTTGTCGAGTGCGCCTCAACCTT
>CALMWJ010000246.1 GCA_937873525.1 uncultured Peptococcaceae bacterium
TTGATCAGCTGGCCGGCGGTCACGGAGGGCAAACCGGCATGGTCTGCCAGGATTTTCTGGGTCATGGTCATTCCCATGGGGACACCTTCTTTCTGTATATTTGATGGATTGCTGCATGAGCCTTCCGGCTTAAAACGGATCAAATGGTCTCGATCGGTTCGGCGGGAACCCCGGAAGCGCCGGTTCCGGAGGCCTTGAGGATCTTGTTGACGCCGTTTAAGTAAGCCTTGATGCTGGCTTCAATGATGTCGGTGCTGAGGCCGCGGCCGGTCACGGTAATGCCGTTGGGCCCGGAGAGCTTGGCGACCACTTCGCCCAGGGCATCCTGCCCTTCGGTAACGGACTGGATCGTATAATTGATCAGCTTGGCACCGGAGGAGGTCAAACGGTCGATGGCTTTGAAGGCCGCGTCGATGGGACCGTCGCCGAGAGCCGCGTCTTCTACGATCTCGTCATTTTTACGCAGAGTCACAGCGGAGGTGGCGGGGACGGAGGTGCCGGAGGATACGGAGAAACGTTCCAGAGTGAACAGCTCCGAATCCTTGATTTGCTCGATGCCGATCAGCGCTTCGATATCCCGGTCGCTGATTTCCCGTTTCTTTTCCGCCAGGGACTTGAAGCTGACAAAACTCTTTTCCAATTCTTCGGGAGAGAGGTTGTAGCCCAATTCCTCCAGACGTTCCTGGAAGGCGTGTTTTCCGGAGTGCTTGCCCAGCACCATCCGGTTCTGGTAGATGCCGACGCTTTCCGGAGAGAGGATCTCATAGGTCGTGCGCGCATTCATGACGCCGTGCTGATGGATGCCGGATTCGTGGGCGAAGGCGTTGGCGCCGACGATGGGTTTGTTGGGGCTGACCGGGATGCCGGTGATGGTGGAGAGCATTTTGCTGGTCCGGTAGATCTGCGTGGTATTGATGTTGGTATGGGCATCATAGTAATCCTTGCGGGTGTTCAATGCCATGACCACTTCCTCAAGGGCGGCATTGCCGGAACGTTCTCCGATGCCGTTGACGGTGCACTCGACCTGGGAAGCGCCGGCTTTGACGGCAGCCAGGGTGTTGGAAACCGCCATGCCCAGGTCGTTGTGGCAGTGGACGGATATGTCGGCTTTGTCGATGTTGGGGATATGGTTCTTCAGGTATGTGATCAGGTCAAACATCTCATTAGGTGTTGTGTAACCCACGGTATCCGGAACATTGATCGTCTTTGCGCCGTTGGCGATGGCGGCGCTGTAGACGGCCGCCAGGAAATCCCAGTCGCTGCGCAAGGCGTCTTCGGCGGAGAATTCGATGTCCTCGCAGAGGCTGGCGGCATAACGGACCATTTCATTGACCCGGCGGAGCACCTCGTCCTTGGTCATTTTTAATTTGTGTTTCATATGGATATCGCTGGTGGCGATGAAGGTATGGATCCTGCCGTGGGCGGCGGGCCGGATGGCTTCATAGGCACGGTCGATGTCTCCCTTGGCCAGCCTGGCCAGGCTGCAGACGGTCGTCTTTTTGAGAGATTCGGCAATGGCGCGGATGGATTCAAAATCTTCGTTTGAAGAAATGGCAAACCCAGCCTCGATGATGTCGACCCCCAGAATCTCCAGCTGCTTCGCCAATTCCAGTTTTTCCGCTGAGTTCATGCTATAGCCCGGAGCCTGTTCCCCGTCCCGGAGCGTGGTGTCAAAAATTTTGATGATTCTGCTCATGTTAAACCTCCTGTTTTATGTTTGGGTGGAATTCGAAACGGTTTCTCGTTCAGACTTGCCGCCAGCACCGAAAATAAAAAAAAGTCTTCGCCGGCAATCCAAACCTGGATCATACGGGCGAAGACGATTAATCCTTCATCATCGATTGAAGCCGTGGTCACATGCTCCCTGCGCAGGAGCGGCACGGTATGGAGGATCGGTTCATTCGCCCAGGATTCAATGCAAATAGGACAGCCAAAAGAGAGGGGACTAGCAGGCTAATCTCCTTTAGTAGATATCCTAGGGCGAACTGCATGGATTGCATCATGGGCACCTCCTTTATAAAAATTCCGTTGTTAACGTTTAATCTAGCATCCCAAGGACCATCGTGTCAATCTTTTTTTGAAAATCTGGCGTGCGCCCTGCCCCGGCAGGAAGGCCGCCGCCGGACGTCGAAACATCATAAGGATTGTATATTTGGGATGAGGGGGATGAACCATGGAAATCGTGATGATCCACGGCTATTTCCTGAAAGGGACAGGCAGCAATCTTTTTGTCAAAAATGCTTGCCGGGAATTATGCAGGCTGGGCCACCATGTCATGCTGTTCTGCCAGGAGCATGACGTGTGCGGCATCGACTTCATCGAGACACTTTACGGATATGACCGGGAAAAAGGGCGGTATGCGGTCCGCGAGTCCCAGGAGACGCCCTATCCGGGCAAGTGTCAGCTGTTCCGCCCGGACCTGCAGGGATTTCTGCCGGTCTATGTCTATGACCAATATTCCGGCTATGCCGTCAAGGAATATACCGACTGCACCCGGGAAGAGATCGAGAACTATCTGGCGTGCAATCAAGAGGCCATTAATTGTGCGATGAAAGACCGCCGGGCGGATCTGGTCTGGTCCAACCACAGCATCATGCAGCCGGTCTACGCGCTGCGAAGCGATTTGTCCCGGCAGAAATGCCCCCATGTGATGACGGTCCACGGCAGCTGCCTGAACTTTTCGGTGCGCCATCGCCCTTTGCTTCGAGAATACGCTCTGGAGGCAATCCGTAAAACGGACTGGATCACCTTTGTCAGCGGGTTTTCCAACCGGGAATTCCGGGATTTTTTTGATGACGAGCCCATGGTTGAGGGAAAATCAAAGGTGATTCCTGCCGGCGTCGATTTGGAGAATTTTCATCCATTGAGACACAGCAGCGAAAAAAGCAGCCGCATCACCCGCTTGATCAAGGAATTGGAAAGGGACCGCCAGAAGACATCAGGGGGTCATTCCCGAACCGATGAAGGGTTAAGCAGCTGGCAGACGGAGGAGGATGCAGCCGTCAATCTGGGGCGGATCGATTTCCAGAAGGAGCGGATGATTCTTTATTACGGGAAATATTTATGGACCAAAGGGATCCATTTGCTGATTGCGGCATTGCCGTTGGTCCTGCAGCGATATCCGGAGACCCGCCTGGTCTTGGTGGGATACGGTTCCTCAAGGCCTTATTTTGAAGCCATCCTCATGGCCATGGAACGGGGAGAAAGGCAGGAACTGATCCGGTTGCTCCGAGATCCCCAAGCCTTTGATCCCCAGATGGATCCTGCAGGAGGGCGGCATTTCGGTTCTTTGATCCGAAGCCTTTCCGTTGCAGACTTTGCCGAGGGCTATTTCAAGGCGGCCCGGCGGATTGGGTCCCGGGTGCTTTTTACCGGCTATTTGGGCCATGACCATTTGAAAGACCTGATTCCCTGCGCCGACATCACGGCGGCACCTTCGATCTTTCCGGAGGCTTTCGGCCTGGTGGCGGTCGAGTCCCTGGCTTCCGGCGTGTTTCCGCTGCTGACCAACAATTCGGGATTTGCCGAGGTAGCGGCCCAATACGCGGAGGAGTTTGATGCAATATTCCATAAGGCTGAGCTGAAGCCGATGGACCTGGATGACGACCTGGTGCTGGCTTTGGCTCATAACATGACGGCGATGCTGGATTTTTTCGAAGCACTGGATGAAGCCGGCCGGGAGACGATCCGACGGAGCGCGCGAAAAATCAGCGAAGACCGTTATTCCTGGGTTTCCATGGTCAGGCAATACTTGGAATTGGCGGCTTCCAGGCCGCAGATTTGACCATTGACGCTATGGCAATCCATGATATAAAATTAAAAATTATGGATTAATATATGGAGTGTGCCATGAGTATTTTAACGGTTGAAAAGGTCAATCACGGGTTCGGTGCCCGAAAAATCCTGGAGAATGCCACTTTTAAGCTGCTCAATGGGGAGCATGTGGGTTTGGTCGGCGCCAACGGTGAAGGGAAATCCACGTTCTTAAATATCATTACCGGGCAGCTGCAGCCTGATGAAGGGAAGATCGAGTGGTGCAACCGGGTCACCATCGGTTATCTGGACCAGAGCTCCACCCTGACCCCGGGAAAGACCATCCGCGAAGTTCTGAGGGAAGCCTTTCAGCCCATGTTCGACATGGAGCAGGAGATGCTGGAGATCTACAATGCCATGACCGACTGCGATCCGGAGCAGATGGACAAGATGCTGGAGGACGTGGGGGATATCTCCCACATTCTGGAGAGCAGCGGTTTCTATACATTGGATGTAAAGATCGAGGAAGTGGCCAACGGACTGGGACTGGGAGAAATCGGCCTGGACCGGGATGTGAAGGATCTGAGCGGGGGACAGCGGGCCAAGGTGCTGCTGACCAAGCTTCTGCTGCAAAACCCGATGATCCTGATCCTGGACGAGCCCACCAACTTCCTGGATGAGAACCACATCAACTGGCTGAAGATGTTTCTGAACCGGTACGAGAACGCCTTCATCCTGGTTTCCCATGACATTCCCTTCCTTAATGATGTGGTCAACGTGATCTATCATGTGGAAAATGCCGTCCTGACCCGCTACACAGGGGACTACGACGATTTCGAAAATATGTATGCGCTTAAGAAACGGCAGAAGGAGCAAGCCTTCGAGAAGCAGCAAAAGGAAATTGGCCATCTTGAGGATTTTATTGCCCGCAATAAAGCCCGGGTGGCCACCAGCAACATGGCCAAAAGCCGCCAGAAAAAGCTGGATAAAATGGATATCATCCAATTGGATCGGGAAAAGCCCAAACCGGTTTTTGTTTTTAAGGAAGCCAGGACACCCGGCCGATTCCTGATCGAGGCCCGCGGTCTGGTGATCGGTTACGATGAACCGCTGACCCGTCCGCTGGACCTGATGATGGAGCGCGGACAAAAAATCGCCATTCGCGGCGTCAATGGTCTGGGTAAATCCACTTTGCTTAGGACCCTGCTGGGCCTTCAGCCTGCCCTGGCGGGGACGATCGACCTGGACCCTTTCCTGCAGCCTGGCTATTTTGAGCAGGAAAGCCCCGGCGGTTCACAAACTGCCCTGGAGGAGATCACCAGGGAATTTCCCGCTCTGAACCTGGCCGAGGCCCGGGCCGCCCTGGCTAAATGTGGACTCACCAATGAGCATATCACCAGTCAGATCAAGGTGCTTTCAGGGGGCGAAGCGGCAAAGGTCCGCTTATGCAAGCTGCTGAATCGTGAACTCAATCTTTTGGTTCTGGACGAACCGACCAATCACCTGGACGTGGCGGCCAAGGAGGAATTGAAGCGTGCCCTGAAAGAATTCAAGGGCAGCATCCTGCTGGTCAGCCACGAACCGGAATTTTATCTGGATTGGGTCACCCAGGTCTGGAACGTTGAGGACTGGACCTCGAAAATCATCTAGGCGACGTCAAATAGAAAGGGACCTTGCAATGGGCCATATCACCACAAAAGCGGTGCACCAGTCTCTAGAGGAGAGGATCAACCGCTTCACCCAGGGCGCACCGGCCACGCCGACGCTCTACAAGATCCTGCAAGTGCTGTTTTCCGAAGAAGAAGCCCGTTTGGTCTCCCTGCTGCCCGTGAGGCCGTTTACCGTATCGAAAGCGGCCAAGGTCTGGGGCGTCGGTGAACTGGAAGCGGAAAAGGCCTTGGACAGGCTATGCGAGAAAGCGCTGCTGCTGGACGCCTGCCGCGAAGGGGTTCGGCACTTCGTGTTGCCGCCCCCGATGGCCGGTTTTTTTGAATTTGCCCTAATGCGGGTCCGGAAGGACATCGACCAGAAATATTTAAGTGAACTCTACTTCCAATACATGAATGTGGAAGAAGATTTCATCAAAGATCTTTTTTTTGCCTCTGAAACCAAACTGGGCCGGGTCTTTGTTCAGGAGCCGGTCCTATCCGGCGACAATGCCCTGCATATCCTGGATTATGAACGGGCCAGCCACATCCTGCAGGAGGCGGAGCACATTGGCCTTGGTTTGTGCTATTGCCGGCATAAGGCGTCCCATCTTGGGCATGCCTGCGCCGCACCTTGGGATGTTTGTCTGACGCTGGATGACACAGCGGCTTCCCTGGCCCGTCACGGCCATGCCCGGCTGATTTCCCTGGAGGAGGGCATGGATGCCCTGGAGCGCTCCTATGCCGCAAACCTGGTCCAAATCGGCGAGAATGTCCGGGAACACCCTGCCTTCATCTGCAATTGCTGCGGCTGCTGCTGCGAAGCATTGCAGGCTGCCCGAAGGTTCGGACCCCTGCAGCCGGTATCCACCACCGGTTTTCTGCCGAAGCTGGAGGCTGGGGCCTGTACGGGATGCGGCCTCTGTGCGAAAGCCTGCCCGATCCAGGCCATCACCATGGAGACGATCCAGCCCCCGGCGGAAGACCAGGAGATGCGGTCAGCGGCAGAGTTCCATGGACTCCATCGCCGCCGGGCCGTGATTGACGAAGCCATCTGCCTGGGCTGCGGCGTCTGTCTGAGGAATTGTCCGTCCAAAGCCCTTCGGCTAAAAAAAAGACCGGTG
>CALMWJ010000247.1 GCA_937873525.1 uncultured Peptococcaceae bacterium
GGTCAGCTTGTCCAGCTCGATCTCAACAGTGCCTACAATAAAGGGCGGCGGAGATATCGGGGAGGAATGGGCCTCGCTGGCGGTAAGATAACGGTTCCAGCCCAAAAGGCTTTTGTTGGCGATGTCCTTCAGCGAAATGCTTTGGTCTCCATCCAGCGCAAACACTTTTTGCCCGTCAAAGCCTGCCGTTTCCGCGGAGCGTCCCATGAGCCGGGCGCCTTCCGCGATGATTTTCTTTTTCAGGGCCTCGCAGGTTTTCACAACCGCCATACCCGTCATATAGGTCGTCGCCGAAGCATAGGATCCTTTGTCATAAGGGGACAGGTCGGTGTCTACGCCTTGGACGACCACATTGTCATAGTCGCAAAGAAGTGCTTCCGCCGCAATTTGGGAGAGAATCGTATCACAGCCTGTGCCCATATCGGCGGCTCCGATCAACAAGGTATAAAACCCATCGTCATTCAGCCGGATCTCAACAGAACCCAGGTCCAGCTTAGCGATGGCGGAGCCCTGCAGCGCGACAGCGCAGCCGACGGCCCGGACTTTATGGTTGTCCATCTCCCGGGATGGGTATTTTTCATCCCATCCGATCATTTCCCTGGCCTTGGCCAGGCACCGCTCCAGCGCACAGCTGCTGAGGGGTTCCACCTCGTCATAGGCATGCATCATATGGCCGACCTGTCCTCCGCAGAGCATATTCTGCATCCGAAGAAGCATGGGATCCATTCCGAGCCGGTCTGACAGCTCGTTCACGGCGGATTCCAGGGCAAAAAAGCCCTGGGGCGCCCCATAACCGCGAAAGGCGCCGCCGCCCAGCGTATGGGTATACACCACATTATAATCAAATTTATAGGCCTTGGCCTGGCCGTAGATCGTCATGGATTTATTGCCGGATAAGCCTACCGTCGTAGGGCCGTGATCACCATAGGCTCCTGCATTCCACAGGGTGTCCATATGGATCGCCTGGATCATACCCTTTTCATCGGCGCCCAACCGGATCTTGATTTCCGACTCATGGCGGGGACGGCCGGCTGCAAAGCTTTCCTGGCGCGTGAAGACCATTTTCGACGGTTTCCCTGTTTTCCAGGTGACGACCGCCGGATACAGCTCGCTAATGATGGATTGCTTGGCGCCGAAACCGCCGCCGATCCTTGGTTTGATCACGCGAATTTTGGATTTCGGGATTTGCAGCGCGTTGGCCAGAATCCGCCGCACATGAAAAGGCACCTGGGTGGAGCTGGTCACATTCAGCCTGCCGTATACATCCATGACGGCATAGGTCCTGAAGGTCTCCATCATGGTCTGCTGATTCGCTTTGGTCCGATACGTCTGTTCGATGATATGGGCACAACGTTTGAATTCCTCTTCAGCATTTCCGTATTCGAATTGTTTGGAGGCGCACAGGTTCCGCCGGTTGTCTGCACCGACGGGGATCAGGGTCTTGAAATCCGCCTCGGGATGAACCAGGATCGGATGGTCCTTCGCGACCCTGAAGTCGACCAGTGGTTCGAGAACCTCATATTTGACCTTGATGGCTTCCAGCGCTTTGTTCACCGCCGCTTCATCCGCGCCGGCCACAATGGCCACGGGGTCCCCGATACAGCGCACCCTGCGGTCCAGGATGAGCCGGTCATAGGGGCTGGGCTCGGGATAGGACTGGCCGGCGGTGGTAAATCTGGACTGGGGCACATCTCTAAAGGTCAGGACACATTCGATGCCCGGCATTTTTTCCGCCTTATCCACGTTGATGTCCTGGATCAGCGCATGGGCATGGGGGCTTCTGAGCAATTTGACGATCAGACAGTTGGCCGGAGCAATATCATCGGTGTAGACAGGCTTCCCTGCCACCAGGGACATGGCGTCTTTTTTTCGCACACCTTGACCGACAACTTTCATTGTGCCCCCTCCTTTTCAGCCGCCAGATATTTTTTGATTGCTCTGAGCTGGCCCATATAGCCTGAGCAGCGGCAAAGATTTCCCATCAGATATTTCTTGATCTGATCCTCACCGGGGTCCTTCAGTTCCCGCTTCATGGCGATCACATTCATGATAAAGCCCGGATTGCAGAAGCCGCACTGTTCGGCACCTTCATCGGCCATAAATCCGCCGATCTCAAGGGCTTCTGCTTGCAGACCTTCCAGGGTCGCGATATGTTTTCCGTTGGCCCGGACGGTCAAGGTACTGCAGGACAGCACCGGTTTCCCATCCAAAAGAACGGTGCACATGCCGCAATTGGAGGTTTCACAGCCTCGCTTGACGCTGAAAAATCCTTTGGATCTTAAATAGTCCAAAAGCATCTTGTCCGGGGCGACGTCATCCATAAATTCCTTGTCGTTGATCCATAGATTGATGATCATTGCGCACCTCCCATAAGGATCGCCTCAATGTTTCTGCGGAGCAGGACCTCGGCCAGAATCCGGCGATAAGCCGCACTCCCCAGCAGATTGGTCCCGAAGGGGATGCTGCCGCGGACCGTTTCCACGATGCTTTGTATGTTTTCTTCTGAAGGCGTTCCTGCGACGGTGAACATGATCCGCCGGGCCCTGCCGGGCCGCGCACCGATGACCACGGCCCATTGGTCCTCCAGCTTCGACACCGCGCAATTCAGGACCGGAAAATCTCCTGCGCTTTTTCGGAAGCAGGAATAAGACGCTCTGCGGGGGTCTTTTTTGATGAGCACACGGACCAGGATGTCATTGTCCGGCCGCATGGCGGCATAATCCGCCAGGGAAACGATGCCGCCCTTGTAGCGTTCTACAGAAGCATCCAGCGCCATCAGGACCGTCAGCACGTCGGAGAAGCCGAATCTGGAATACAGCGTGCCGCCGACTGTGGCGCCGTTGCGCAGTTGGACGCCGACAATGGATTCAAGGGCCTTGGCAACCACGCCATCAAAGTGCTGATCCAGGCCTTGATGGGTTTCCACCTGCCTCAAGGTGCACATGCAGCCGATTTTAAATTGATCCTCATCCTCTTCGATCGTGTCCAGGCCCAGCGCCGACAAATCGATGGCTTTGTTGAACTTTTTTCTGCCCATTTTGAGCCACAAGGTTCCTCCGAGGATCACGTTGATCCGGCTTTGATTCAACGCATACGCTTGCTCCAGGCTTTCCGCCAGAACATATTGGTTGATCGTAAACATTTTCTCTCTCCTTCCGCAGCAGGCCGGGGATCAGAAAAGCGGGGCGAACAAACGCAGAAACGCCTGAAGGAGCTTGACGCTCCAGGACCTGGCCTGCCATTGTTCCATCGTGATCTCCTCACTGACCTCAAAGGTCTCCAGGATATCCTTTTTGATGTCCATGAGGACCGGCGATCCGCAAATCCAGATTCCGTTTTCAAAATGCAGGTGAAAACTCCGGTAATCCATATTGATGCTGCCGGTGATGGCATGATCGTCATCGCTGAGAATGGTCTTGGCATGGATATAGCCTGGGGTGTATTCATAGATCCGGATGCCGGCCTCCATGAGCCTGCCGTAGTTGAAACGCGTGACCGCATGCACGTAGCTGTGGTCTGGTATTTTAGGCGTCACGATCCGGACATCCGTGCCGCTGAGGGCCGCCATGGAGAGCACCTCCAGCATGGCGTTGTCCACCACAAGGTATGGGGTCGTGATGTACACATAGTCCTGGGCATTGGTGATCATGTAGCGGTAGGTTGCTTCCGCAGGATTGTCCGGCTCATTGACCGGTCCATCGGTAAAGGGCTGGTAAAATCCGTCTCCGGCCACCGTCCTGGCGGGACGAAACTGCCCATAATCCTCGCTGGCCCCGCTTTCCACCTCCCACATTTGCAGGAAGGCGACGGTCAGGCTCCAGACAGCCTCCCCCTCCAGGCGGATGGCGGTATCCTTCCAGTGTCCATATTTCGAGTAAAGGTTGACATACTCATCGGCAATGTTGGTCCCGCCGGTATAGGCGATGCCTCCGTCCATGATGGTGATTTTTTGGTGGTTGCGGTAATTGACATAAAGCCGATTGACATAACGATGGACCGGATTAAAGGCCAGGGTTTTGATGCCGTCTTTTTCTGCCTGGCCCTTGATTTCATCCGGCAAGGCAAAGATGCTGCCCACATCATCGTATAAAATTCGGATTTCCACGCCCTGGGCCGCTTTGCGGCGAAGCACCTCGTAGATCCTGTCCCAAAGCCGTCCGTCCGACACGATGTAATACTCCATAAAGATGAACCGGCGGGCCTGTTCCAGATCCGCGATCATGTCTTCAAACTGCAGCTCGCCCAAGGGATAATACCGGCTTTGGGTCCCTTGGTATAAGGGAAAGCCCTCCTTCTCCAGATAAACCGACAGGCGCTTCCTGGATGAATGGCTGCGCTGAAGCTCGAGCTGGGCCTCAGGATCTGGCGTCAGCCATTTTCCGAGACGCGATAGGATCTGGCGGGTCTTCCGGGCGCAGCGGCTGCGCGTCCCCGCCCTTCCCCACAGATAATACAGCAAGACACCGAACACCGGCAGAACCAGAATCGTCACGATCCAGGCAATGGTGTAGGAGGATCCCCGGTTTCGGTCAATCAGGATCAGAACCTCAGCCAGTCCAATCAATTCAAGGAGAAAATAAACATAAACAAACATCTGTTTCAGATTGATCACCAGCAGGAACAGCACAAAAAGCTGTGCCAGGAGAATGAGGCTGGCAAAGACGATGCGAAGTATTCCAGCAATCTTTTTTTCAGGACTTCTCATGGCAGGCGGCGCTCCTTTATCCTACAAGGTGATTCCATCTGTTTCTATTTTACTTGAATCCCGCCGGGGAAGCAAACATAGACAAGGCGACGCATGCCGCATTCCCGAATCCGTACGGCCGTTCCGGCGATATGATATACTATGTCTATCAAAGGCACCCGCCGAATTCATAGAAATAGGTGATCTGAATGGAAATGCGCGACCGAAACGGCTTGACTGAAAAAGAATTCTTACTGCAATACCGGCCCGGCGACTATCCGCGGCCCTCCGTGGCTGTGGATTTGGTGATTTTCGCCCGGCATGAGACTAGAACCGAATTGCTGATGATCCAACGGGGAGGACATCCCTGTCTAGGCATGTGGGCCCTGCCGGGCGGTTTTGTAGGCCCTGAGGAAACCACGGAGGCTGCCGCACTCAGGGAACTTAAAGAAGAAACCCATGCCGACGGCAAAGATCTGGAGCTCCTCGGCGTGTTCAGCGCGCCCCGGCGGGATCCAAGGACCCGTGTGATCAGCTGTGCCTACCTGGCTTTGACCGAACCCTTGGCCCAGGACATCCAAGCCGGCGATGACGCCGACCAGGCGCGTTGGTTTGAGGTTTCCATGACGCCGCTGATGAACGAAGGCAAGGTCACACTTGCGCTTCGCTCCGGACAGGATGTCCTGTCAGCCGTACTGGACATTCGAAATAAAAAATCCCTGTTGGGCCACAAGACCGACATAGAGATCGTTTCATCGGAGGGCATCGCCTTTGACCATGCCCGAATCATTGCTTATGGTCTGCTGAGGATCGCCGAAGCCGGCATTTGAAGAAGGATGGACTTATCCCATCATGGGTTGCAGAAAAGAGGCTATGCGCGGCACAGCCTCTTTTGCATTGAAAACGCCTTATTCCGGCAGCATGGTTTCACCGGTTGCTGCCGCAGCACCCAGCCGCCGGGCGGCCTCCATATATTCCGGATGCAGTCTGATATCTCCTTTTTCATCGATGCCGTTGACTGCCACATCCCCCGTCGGCACAAAACCGGCCGCATCATAGTAATACTTCATCGTCAGCCGGGCGCCGTCAAAAAGCCGGGCGCCGCGCGTGGCCCCTACAAAGATGCAGTAACCCTTTTTCTCCCCGGTATAGCGAGGATCTTTGAGCCGGTATTTCCGCGCCCACAAGGCCTGGGCCCGGTCAATGGCGCTTTTGGACCAGCCCGAGACCGCATAGAAATAGATGGGTGAGGAAAAAATCATGGCGTCGGCAGCGCCGATCCGTTCATAGATTTCCTGCATATCGTCCTTTTGGATGCAGATCCCCGTGCTTTCACAGGCACCGCAAGCCCTGCAGGAAGAATATTGGAGGTCCGACAAAACGATTTTTTGTGTCTCGGCACCGGCCGCCCGGGCAGCGTCCAAGGCCTCGTCCAGCAAAATCTCCGTATTCCCGCCCCGCCTGGGGCTTCCCGATAAAGCCAGCACCAACATGCCGCTCCCCCCATCCTTCAACTTTTTATTCTGACTTTAAGCGTCCGTTCCGAAGATTTCTCCGAGATCCCCTCCGCCGGCATCGACCTCTGTTTCCAGGTCACGCAATGCGGCAGCAGATTTTTTTCGTTTCCGCACACATTCCGTCAGCAGAAACTCGATCTGTCCGTTAATGGAACGAAAATCATCCTCGGCCCAGGCCGCAAGCTCTTTCCAAAGCGTGGGCGAAAGTCGCAGCAGAAGCTGCTTTTTATCTTTTTCGTTCTTCTTGTCCATAGGCTAATAAATCGATCCGCTGTTGACGATGGGCTGGGCATCCCGATTGCCGCAAAGGACCACCAGAAGATTGCTGACCATGGCGGCCTTCCGCTCCTCGTCCAGCTGGACCACTTCATTCTGACTCAGTTTCTCCAGGGCCATTTCCACCATGCCCACGGCGCCGTCCACAATCATCTTTCTGGCATCGATGATGGCGGAGGCTTGCTGCCTCTGCAGCATAACAGCGGCGATTTCCGGCGCATAGGCCAGGTGGGTGATCCGTGCCTCCAGGATTTCCAGTCCGGCTATCCCGACCCGGGACTGGATCTCATCCTTCAGCTTTTCCGCAACCTCTTGGCTGCTGCCCCGCAGGGTCATTTCTTCGCCGCCATCCGCCACATCATAGGGATAACGCCTGGCGATGTTCCGCAGGGCGGAATCGCACTGAATCGACAGAAACGACTTATAATTGTCCACGTTGAACACGGCCTTGGCGGTGTTCACCACCCGCCAGATGACCACAATGCCGATCTCCACCGGATTGCCCAGCTCATCATTGACCTTCTGCTTATTATTGTTGAGGGTCATGGTTTTCAGGGAGATTTTCCGGGTCGGCAGGGCGACTTTGACGGTGCCCGCCGGATGGCTCATAGCCGCCGGCGGATTCTGGTCCTCCGAGGCCATGGTCAGTCCGGCCTGGGCCGCTGGATTGACAGCCGAAACGAAGGGATTCACATAATAGAAGCCTTCCCCTTTCAGGGTGCCGATGTATTTGCCAAAAAGGGTCAGCACCAGGGCTTCCTGAGGCTTCAGGATTTTCAATCCAAGGAATGGAATCCAGCCCAGACAAAGGTATAGAATGCCTGACGTCAGAAGGAAGCCGCCGACCCAGGGTGTCCGCAGGAAGGCCCCGGCCTGGTGCAAAAGCCTCGGCCCCTTCGCGATCCAATTGGCTCCCAAAATGACGGCTGCGATGGCTGCCAGCATGAGGAAAATCAAAAAAATCAGCATGGGCATGCCTTGCTTTGCCTTCAGTTCAATTTCATTTGAATACGTTTCGTTCATTGGACGATCCCTCCCGATATTTTAATGATATCGTTATGATATCATAATTCGGGCGCTTGTCAATCCTCGACCGTCAATGCACGTCTATTGAAGCAACACCAGCATCAGATCATTCACATTGGTGCCGGTGGGTCCGGTCACGATCAGATCCCCGGCGAGCTCCAATGCGCGGTAGGAATCGTTCTGATCCAATAATAATTCCGGGTCCGCGGTTGTTCGGATCCGGCCGGCGGTTCCTCCATCCGCTAGTCCGCCGGCAGCCTCTGTGGGGCCATCCGTTCCGTCCGAACCGGCGCAGAGGATCACGGCGCGCTCCAGACCTTCGATGCCCAGAGCGGCTGCTAAAGCTGCTTCCTGGTTTCTGCCGCCCTTCCCCTTCCCTCTTAAACGGACGATGGTTTCCCCGCCGGCGATGATGACGCACGGCCTGGCCGGCATAAAGTCAGGGCACGCGCCATGATGCACATCCCGGGCCATCGCCGCCAGGAAACGGCCCGCCTCTCTGGCTTCACAATCGATGCTGGACGACAGAATGAGGGGCTGGTAGCCCAGGGCCTGGCCGGCTTTGGCAGCCGCCTCGCAGAATTTAGCCACACTACCGGCAATCACATGCTCGCAATAGGGCAGCTGCTTCGGCGTTTCGAGCGCCAAGGCCCGCCGCACGTGGTCCGCCACGGAAATGTTATATTTCCCCAGGATCCGTAAGGCTTCGCCTGAGGTTGAGGCATCCGGAAAAACCGGACCGGAAGCAATCACATCCAAGGGATCGCCGATCACATCGGAAAGCACAATGGTGAAGATCTCTTGGCCTTGGCAGGCCTCACCAAACCGGCCTCCCTTGACCCTCGACAGATGCTTGCGGACCGTATTCATCTCCCGGATGTCTGCCCCGGAAGCCAGGAGCTGCCAGGTCAGATCCATGATTTCTTCAAGAGAGACCCCATCCAGGGGCTTTTCGAAGAGCGCAGAGCCGCCGCCGGAAATCAGAAATAAGACCATGTCCTCGTCACTTAGGTCCGAAACCATGTCCAGCGCCCTTTCGGCGGCAAGGATCGAGCGTTCATCCGGCAACGGGTGACCTGCTTCGATGATTTCAAAGCCGGGAATCCCGCCTTTGGAATGGCCGGTTTTTGTCACCACAAGTCCCGAGCCTATTTTTTCGCGCAGTATCTGGCGGGCTGCGCTGGCCATATTCCAGGCTGCCTTGCCTACGGCGATCACGGTCATACGTTTGTTGAATGTCCTATCCCCAAGAGCCGCCGCCACTGCAGCATCCGGCTGCACCGCCTTCAGGGATTCATGAAGGATCTTCAGGGCATCCTCTCTCATGCTTTGAATTCGTTGACCATCCTGCATAGCCCCACCCCTTGATTCATATCGGCCGCCGCAGATTTTTGCGCCTCGAGCCGTCAGCTTCATTATATATCGCGCGGCATGAAAGCGCAAAGCAAGCCGCAGGGCCATGTAAAGCAGGGACCTGCGGCCCATTGGGGGATTGTTTCAGCGGCAACAGCAGGGTCAAGCAAAGTCTTTTTCCAGACATTGTTCTTCTCCATTTCTGCAAACTTATCAGCTTGTTGATCATGCATAGTTCATGGATTCGCCCAAATTTCTCATTTTTGTTTTTTTATAATTTGTGATTATTTTATTGCTTTCTTGTGCTTTTTCTGTTATATTATAGACAAGCACCATCCCTATCGTGCATCTGGTTCAAACCCTTTCGAAAAACCAATCCTCATCTTGTTTTTCCTTAGGCAGTCAATCAGTCACAATCCCGGATAGTGTTTTTCTATGACCTCAACAAGACAGGACGTGTGTGCAGTATCTTCTTCGGAGCATATTTCGTAACATTCCAAGGTAAATCCATTTTCAATCCTCTATACAACAAGGTTATACTTTAGGGATGGACGCTTTTAGGGGCTGTGTGAAAACACAGCCCCTCGGTTTT
>CALMWJ010000248.1 GCA_937873525.1 uncultured Peptococcaceae bacterium
CGGCTTGCGGGGCGTCGCTGCATCGGAAGGGATCGTCATCGCTGCCAGTAAATTGGGCAAGGTTAAAACGGTCAGTCAGATCATCGCGCTGTCGCTTCTGCTGCTCAATGATTATATCCAGCCCCTGCTGGGCTTTGACCTGGGCCGCTATGCGCTTTATGCTGCCGTGATTTTTACGATTTGGTCCGGCTACGATTATATTGCCAAGACCTATAATCAAATCAAGTTGGAGTAGACCCATGAGGAAAACGCATGAAGCCTGTCCCATCGAAGCCATCTTAAAGGAGCTGGCAGGAAAGCTGCGGGAAATCGGCTGGACCGTAGCTGCGGCGGAATCCTGCACCGGCGGTCTGCTTTCCGGCGCCCTGACGGAATACGCTGGTTCGTCGGATTATTTTCTAGGCGGTGTCGTTGCCTATTCCAATGCTGTGAAACAGCAGGTGCTTCAGGTCGACCAAGGGCTTCTTAGAGATCATGGGGCCGTCAGCCAAGAGGTTGCGGCGGCCATGGCGGAGGGCGTGCTCCGTCTGACGGGCAGCAATCTTGCCATCAGCACCACCGGCATCGCCGGACCCGGTTCCGATGGAACCACGAAACCGATCGGCATGGTTTATATCGGGATTTCCGGTCCTGCGGGAACCCGGACAGCCCGTTTTCAGTTCAGCGGAAGCCGACGTGTCATCCGCAGCTGCAGCGTATCGGCGGCTCTGCGGCAAGCATTGGATTATATTACCCAAACCCAAGGATGCAAACAGAGAGGGCCCGAGCGGCTCCATTCGAAAGGAGAACAATTTTGACAAACCTTAAGTTATTCGGAGAATTGGAATTAAGTAAAAAAGTGATTCAGGCGCTGGAGGACATGGGCTTTGAAGAGCCGACGCCGATCCAGGCCATGGCCGTGCCCTTGATTTTCGAGGGCCGCGACATTATTGGACAGGCCCAGACCGGCACCGGCAAAACCGCGGCCTTCGGTATCCCGATCGTTGAGCGCGTTGACCCTGCCCTGAATAAAATCCAGGCCTTTATATTGACGCCGACTCGGGAATTGGCCATCCAGGTTGCCGAAGAAATCGGCCGAATCAGTAAATTCAAGCGGCTGAAGGTTTTGCCCGTCTATGGCGGACAGCCCATCGACCGCCAGATCCGTCCTCTGAAATCCGGGGTCCATATTGTCATTGGCACACCGGGTCGTGTTCTGGATCACCTGAACCGCCGGACCATTGATCTGAGTGAAGTAAAAACCTTTGTGATCGACGAAGCCGATGAAATGCTGGACATGGGCTTCATTGACGACATCAGCTCGATTCTGGACCAAGCGCCGGACGATAAGCAGAGCCTGCTTTTTTCGGCCACCATGCCGGATCCGATCCGGCGCCTTGCAAAAAAATACCTGAAAACACCGGAATCGGTCAGCGTGAACCGTGAGACCATTACGGTGCCTAAGATTTCCCAGCTGTATTATGAAGTCACGCTCAGCTCAAAAATCGATACGCTCTGCCGGGTTCTGGATTATGAAAACTATGATGCTGTCATTATCTTCTGCCGCACCAAGCGCGGCGTCGACGATCTGGTTTCGGCCCTGCAGGCGCGAGGGTGTCCTGCGGAAGGTCTTCATGGGGACCTGACCCAGGCCCAAAGAGACAAGACCATGAAAAGCTTCCGCAATGGCGATACGGATATCCTGATCGCGACCGATGTTGCCGCCAGAGGCTTGGATATCGATCGCATCAGCCACGTGATCAATTATGATATCCCTCAGGACCCGGAATCCTATGTCCATCGGATCGGCCGAACCGGACGGGCCGGGCGTGAAGGGAAGGCCCTGACGCTGATCGTTCCTCAGGAATACCGGCACTTGAGACTGATCGAAAAATTGATCCGCAGCCAGATCACCCGGGCCGTGCCCCCCACATTCAAAGAAATGCTTGCTCAGCAGAAAAAGGTCATCCGAGAGAATGTGGAGAACATTTTAGAAGAAAACAACCTGGATCCTTATCGTGAAATTGCCCATGAGCTTCTGGAATACTTCGACAAGGAAGACGCACTGGCCGCGCTGCTCCGCCACGCCTTCAGCCTTAGAGGCATTGAACTGGTGGAAAACCAGGAAAAAATCGTCAATGATTTTGGCAACACCGGCGCGAAGCCCGGTATGGTGCGATTGTTCCTGACCTTAGGACGGGCTCAAAACATCCGGCCTGGTGATCTTGCGAAAATCATCAGCCAGGAAGTCGACATTCCGTCCCACTTGGTCCGCAGCATCAACATTTACGAAAAATTCACCTTCCTGGAGGTTCCTGAAGAATATGCCCAAAGGGTCATCAATATTCTCGACCGCAGCACCATCGGCGGCCGCCGGATCGCGGTCCAGCTGGCTCGGGCGAAATAATGGCCAGCGTTTGACACTGGATGGAAAATAATGGTAAAATGGGATTCACATATCCTATCGGTTTGAAACAGCGAGCCAATTTGAAGGGAGTGACTGTTTTTGGACGAAAAGAAAAACAAAGCCCTCGAAGCAGCCTTGACCAATATTGAAAGGCAGTTTGGCAAGGGATCGATCATGCGTATGGGAGAAGCCAGAGCGAAAATGCAAGTCGAGATCGTGCCTTCCGGCATTCTGCCCCTGGATCTTGCCACCGGTGTTGGAGGGATCCCCAGAGGACGTATTATCGAGATATTCGGACCTGAATCCGGCGGCAAGACCACGGTTTCGCTGCACATCATTGCCGAAGCCCAAAGGCTGGGCGGAGTGGCGGCGTTCATCGATGCGGAGCATGCCCTGGATCCGTTGTATGCCAGCAAACTGGGCGTCAACATTGATGAACTGTTGATTTCTCAGCCGGATACAGGAGAACAGGCTTTAGAGATCTGTGAAGCCCTGGTCCGCAGCGGTGCAGTAGACATCGTCGTCGTGGACTCTGTTGCGGCACTGGTTCCCCGTGCGGAGATCGAAGGCGAAATGGGGGATTCCCATGTCGGGCTGCAAGCCCGGCTCATGTCCCAGGCTTTGCGCAAGCTGACCGGCGCGGTCGGAAAATCCAACACGATCTGCATTTTTATCAACCAGATCCGTGAAAAGGTCGGTGTGATCTACGGAAGCCCGGAAGTAACCACCGGGGGCAGAGCACTGAAATTCTACAGTTCCATGCGCCTGGAAGTCCGCAAAGGCGAAGCGATCAAACAAGGTACGGAAATCATCGGCAACCGGACAAAAATCAAGATTGTCAAGAATAAAATCGCGCCCCCCTTTAAAACGGCAGAGTTTGACATCATGTACGGCCTTGGCGTTTCAAGAGAAGGCAGCATCCTGGACATGGCCGCAGACATGGATATTATTCAGAAGAGCGGCACCTGGTACTCCTATAACGATTCCCGGATGGGCCAGGGCCGTGAAAACTCCAAGCAGTACCTGAAGGATAATCCGGAAATCACCCGGGAGATCGAAAGCAAGATCCGCGCTCAATTCGTGGCTCCGGTGGCCGGGGATGAGTCTGAAGATGCGCAGGACAGCGATCGTTGATTCCATGAACGGGACATGTCCGGGTTGCGAATCCTTCGGGGAGCCCTGTGAAACCGATCATCTTCTTGAAAATTAAAAAATAATTACGCTTTTGAGGCGAATTATGTGTCATTTCTGATACATGCTTCGCCTCTAGTCTTGACAGGGCTTCGGAATACAATTAAAATGAGATACGGAATCTGGTAATATTTCTGCTAGGGAATGAAGATCTATGACGCGCTGGGCGCCTCCTAATATATTATACATATCCATGAATTGATTCACGAATGGAATGATACAGTTGTATATTAGAGGAAGAGATATGGCTTGACCGGAGTGGTGTGCCATATTGTTTTGCAGGACCAACGTTTGATTTTCTGGCAGAAAGATGACCGGGTATCATTGCCCGGTTTTTTTGTTGAATTCATCATTCAATGGACAGAGACCCGCGAAATGAGAAATGAAAAAATTCTTATGAAAGGAGGAGAGATTTTTGCCGTATTCACCCCTATACCTTACGATTACTGCTGTGATTGCCGTGGCAGCCGGACTTCTGATCGGCTATTTCGTCAGAAAAAACGTAGCTGAAGGAAAACTGGCTTCTGCTGAAAGCATGGCGGAAAAAATTATAGACGATGCCAAACGATCTGCCGACGGCGCCAAAAAAGAAATGGTGCTGGAAGCGAAGGATGAAGCTTATCGTCTGAAAACAGAAATGGAACATGAAATCAGGGAACGGCGCAGCGAGATCCAGCGTCAGGAACGCCGGCTGGTCCAGAAGGAAGAAACCCTGGATCGGAAGACGGAGCAGATCGAGCGCAAGGAAGATGTTCTCCAAAAAACAGAACAGGAGCTGGGCAAGCAGAAAAAGACGGTCAATGAGCTGATGCAAAAGCAAATGCAAGAACTGGAGCGCATTGCCAACCTATCCTTTGACCAGGCCAAAGACATCCTTCTGAACCGTGTCCAGAACGAGATCCAGCACGAAACGGCCATGATCATCAAGGAAAACGAAAACTATGCCAAGGAAGAAAGCGAAAAGAGAGCCCGCAATATTATATCTTTAGCGATTCAACGCTGTGCAGCCGACCATGTGGCTGAAACGACCGTATCGGTGGTTGCGCTTCCGAATGATGAGATGAAGGGCCGGATCATTGGCCGCGAAGGCCGTAACATCAGGACCTTGGAAACCTTGACCGGCGTCGACCTGATCATCGACGATACCCCGGAAGCCGTTATTTTATCAGGATTTGATCCTGTAAGGCGTGAAGTTGCCAGAATTGCCCTTGAAAAGCTGATTCTTGACGGCCGGATCCATCCTGGACGCATTGAGGAAATGGTGGAAAAGGCCAAGAAAGAAGTGGAGCAGAGCATTCGGGAAGAAGGCGAACAGGCTACTTTTGAAACCGGTGTCCATGGACTTCATCCTGAACTGATCCGATTATTGGGCCGGCTTCGCTACCGTACCAGCTATGGACAGAATGTCCTTAAGCATTCCATTGAAGTGGCCCATCTGTCCGGCATGATGGCCGCCGAAATCGGCGCCGACGTCAATCTGGCCAAACGCGCCGGATTGCTTCATGATATCGGTAAAGCCATTGACCATGAAGTGGAAGGCTCCCATACGGTGATTGGCGCCGATCTTGCCAAAAAATACCGGGAATCGGCCGATGTCATCCATGGCATCGCCGCCCATCATGGAGATGAGCCCTTCCGTTCGGTGGAAGCCGTTCTGGTGGCCGCATCGGATGCGATTTCCGCTGCAAGGCCCGGAGCTCGCCGAGAAACGCTGGAAGCTTACATCAAACGTCTGGAAAAGCTTGAAGAGATTGCCAACAACTTTGAAGGTGTGGATAAATCCTTTGCGATCCAGGCGGGACGTGAGATCCGGATCATCGTGAAACCGGATAAGATCGATGATGATGCCGCAACCATCATGGCTCGCGACATTGTCAAGCAGATTGAAAGCAATATGGAATATCCCGGCCAGATCCGCGTTGTGGTGATTCGAGAAACCCGCGCCGTCGATTATGCCAAATAATTTCCGGTTGACAGGATGCGGTGAAGACCGCATCCTTTTCTTATGGCACGGATTGAATCATCCGGAATGGATAATAAGGAAGGAAACTGGTTTATGAAAATATTATTCCTGGGAGATGTGGTGGGAAGGCCCGGCCGAAAGATCGTGAGTGATCTTCTGCCGCGGCTGGTCCGGAGCCTCGAAGCGGATATGGTCATTGCCAACGGAGAAAATGCCGCCGCCGGCAACGGGCTCACGGCAGAAACCGCTCGAGAGCTTTACAGTTCGGGGGTCGCGGTCATTACCATGGGCAATCATACGTGGGACAAAAAGGAAATCTTTGATTTTATCGATTCGGACCCTCATCTGATACGCCCGGCCAATTATCCGCCGGGAACACCCGGCAGGGGATGGACCTTGTATGAGCCAAAGCCGGGAAAACCCAGCGTCGCCGTGGTCAATTTGATGGGAAGGGTCTTTCTGCACCCCATCGAATGCCCTTTCCGGATGGCGGATGCCTTGGTGGAGGAGGTCAGAAAAGTGACGCCGATCATCATTGTCGATTTTCATGCGGAAGCGACCTCGGAGAAAATTGCCATGGGCTGGCATCTGGATGGCCGGGTCAGCGCAGTGGTTGGAACCCATACCCATGTGCAGACCTCCGATGAACGGATTTTGCCCCAGGGAACCGCGTACATCACCGACGTTGGGATGACGGGGCCTCGGAATTCGATCCTGGGGATCAAGCCGGAGATCATTCTCCGCAAGTTCCTGACACAGTTGCCGGCACGTTTTGAAGTGGCGGAAGGGGAAGCCCAGATCAACGCTGTCTTGATCACGGTGGACGACCGGACCGGTCTGGCTGTCGAAATTTGCAAAATCAATCGATTATCGAATTAGATAAAAGGAATTTATTGCTTTTTGTCGAATTACTCGATAAATTCTGCGCTGCGAAAGTGAGAAGAGGGACTCACTGGTTTGCGGGATAAATAGGGATTGGGAGGAAACGTTGTGGATGTATTGAAGGTGTCCAGTAAGTCGAGCCCAAATGCAGTGGCGGGTGCCTTGGCCGGAGTGATCAGAGAACGCGGCAGTGCCGAGATCCAGGCAATTGGGGCCGGTGCGCTAAACCAATCTGTCAAAGCAGTTGCGATTGCCAGGGGGTTTGTGGCACCGAGCGGGATGGATTTGGTATGTATTCCTGCTTTCACGGATATCGTGATTGAAAACGAGGAAAGAACAGCCATCAAGCTGATCGTTGAACCTCGTTGAGACCAGACCATTCAGACTGCATGACAACCGATCGAGCCTTGACTGCTTGCAGTCGAGGCTCGATTCGTTATATAATCAAACATAATGCTTTTTAAGGATGTGTTTTCATTGGCAGGTCGCATCATCCTGATATCCGGCCCGGTCCGCAGCGGCAAAAGCGATTATGCAGAGACCATGGCGGCTGCGCTTGCCGCTGAGCAGGATACCAGACACCAGACGGTTGCCTACATTGCAACCGCACAACCCTTCGATTCCGAGATGGAAGAACGGATCAAACTACATCGGGCCCGGCGGCCGGACGCTTGGCAAACCTATGAAGCGCCTTTCGAACCCTGGGAAGCCATTCAGTCCGGTTATGAAGCAGGGCACAGGGTTTTTTTGCTGGATTGCCTTACTATGCTGGTGACCAATTGGCTTTGCCGTCAATTTCCGGATCCGGACACGTACCAGATGATTGGCGAAAAGGAACAGCAGGAAGTTCTTGACATGCTGGGACGCTTACACCGGGCCGCCGCCGAACGGGACGATCTGACCTTGATCATCGTGACCAATGAAGTCGGATGGGGCTTGGTACCGGAGTACCCGCTGGGGCGGCTTTATCGTGACTTGTCAGGACGAAGCAACCGTTATATGGCTGAGGCGGCCGCACAGGCATGGTTAGTGGTTATGGGTTTGCCTCTTCAATTAAAATAGGAAGTGCAACATGAAGAGTCTGACCTTTGCGATAAAATTTTTCAGCCGTTTTCCTTGGCCGGGAGAAGCCGTTTGGGATGCCGGAACCGCAGCCCGTTCCTTGGGCGCGCTTCCTGTTGTGGGCCTTTTTCTGGGCTTCTGGCTGGCTGGCGGCAGTTATTTGTTGACTCGGGGGATTGGAGCAGCCTGGTCCCCGGTCCTGCAGGCGGTCCTGCTGATCGTTTGGGAATGGAGTATGGGCGGCAGCCTTTTTTTAGATGGATTCGCGGATACTTGCGATGGTGTTCTGTCCGGCACACGGCCGGACCGGGCGCTGGAAATCATGCATGACAGCCGCATCGGTTCCATGGGGGCTGTTGGGCTCAATCTATTGTTCCTGCTAAAAACAGCCATGTTTGTCCAGCTGATTGGTGCAGCTTCATGGTCGCTATGGAAATGGCTGATCATGTATTCCTGTTGGAGCAAATGGGCTGTGGGAATGATCGTATTTTGGATGAAAGGCGCTAAAAAAGAAGGCTTGGCGCATTTTTTCCATCAAGAAAGGGCTCCCGCGGCATGGTGGTCCGGAACCGCCCTTATGGTCCTGGCTGCCGCAGTCCTCTTGCCTTTCAGATTGCGGGTGACGGTCCTGCCCCTATCCGGGCTGGCAGTCCTGGCAACAGCGCTCGTCCTTAAGAAACGGCTTGGCGGACAGACCGGCGACACCTATGGCTTTATCAGTCAGATGGCAGAGTTGTCCTTCCTGATGATGTTGATCCTCATGAACCAAAGCCGATGAAAAACCTATTGAATATGGGGCGGCGATATCCAAGCGTGCAGCCCTTCACGGAGTAAAAATGATGAAATCTATTTATTTGATACGGCATGGAGAGACGGAGTGGAACAAAATCCGCCGCTTCCAAGGGTTTAACAATGACATTGAGCTCAACGAAGCCGGTCGTTGCCAAGCAAGGATGCTGCAGCAAGCGCTGGCGGAGATAGCCTTCGACCGGATCGTGGCCAGCGACCTGATCCGGGCCAGGGAGACTGCGGAGATCCTCAATGAGCCCCATGGCTTGGACATTGAGCTGGACCCGAAGTTAAGAGAAATGAACTTCGGATGCTGGGAGGGTTTGAACTTTCAGCAGGTCAAAGAAAAGTATCCGCGGGAAGCCGAGATATGGCTTACGGAACCTGAAACCTTAAAAATTCCCGGCGGGGAGACTTTTCAAGAGCTATTCAACAGAGTATGGCAGCGATTCATCTTCTGGACTCAGAAAAACGACTACCAGAACATGGCGATCGTCTGCCATGGGGGGACCTGTGCCGCGCTGATCTGCGGTGTACTGAACGCCCCCATAGAGAACATGTGGCAATATCTGCAGGGGAACACGGCAGTGAACATCGTGGAAATGGAGGTCGCGGGACAATACATCCTGAAAGGCTACAACGACAAATCCCACCTGGAGAATCAGAATGAATGCCCGTAACGCCATCGGGGCAACGATTGACAACAAAAAACCCTTTCTATATAATTAATGATTGCGGAAGAATCATGTCCTGGGTAAACATCCGGGGCATTGTTTTTTACAGACGAAACAAGCCTGCAACCCCAGATCGGTTGATTTCAAGAAATGATTCAGCCACTTTACGCATATTATAAGGGAGAGTGTATATTCATGATGACAGGGAATGAAATCCGCGAAAGATTCCTTCAATATTTCGAAAGCAAAGGCCATACCCGGGTTGCCAGTTCCTCGCTGGTTCCCTTCAATGATCCGACGCTGCTGTTTACCAATGCCGGGATGAACCAGTTCAAGGACGTGTTTCTGGGTCTTGAACAGAGGCCTTATACGCGTGCCACCACGGCCCAGAAATGCGTACGGGCTGGCGGCAAGCATAATGACCTGGATACGGTGGGGCGTACGGCAAGGCATCATACCTTTTTTGAAATGCTTGGAAATTTTTCTT